>NZ_JBHYIQ010000053.1:35288-66753 GCF_042739895.1 Amycolatopsis sp. NPDC059021 | reverse complement strand
CTCTATGGCTGTTCTTCACAACATCCGCGGCGCTCGGGGGGTTTTCGGACCCAATCACAGCACCGGGAACGCGTCGCGACGTGCACCTCGCGGGGCCGCTGCCGCGGTCATGTCCCGAACGCTCCGTTGGCGACGCTGAACGTCCCGAACGGAGCGTTCGCGACATCCCCACCTGCCCGCCCGGCCGCGCGTAAGTCCCTGAAGGTGGCCTTCGGAGACAGCGACCCGGTCAGTCTTCGATGGACCAGGTGATGCTGCGTTCGTCCGGCTCCGGTCGCGGACTCCAGCGCACCGACACCACGCGCGTCGCGTCCGGCAGTACGTAGACCGTGTGGCCGCCCAGCGTCTCGCCGGGGCGCACGCCGATCTTGTGCGGCGGCCGCGAGGTCAGCGACACCGGTGCCTTGCCGATCGCCGTGCCGTCCGCGGTGAGCAGTTCGAGGTAGTTGTCCGGCAGCGAGGCGAACGGGATGTTCCCGCGGTTGGTGATCTCGGTGTGCACGACGACCGAGCGTTCCCCGTCCTCGAGCCGGTAGCCCGCGGCGCCGAACAGGTAGTCCGCCGGGTCCTGGACCTCCAGGAGCTGAACCGCGAGCTGCTCGCCCTCCAGCCCTTGCGTCTCCAGCACGTCCCCGGTCCGGCCCTGCTTCCCGGCCGCCGGCGGGGCCGGCGCCGGCTCGTCCCCGCGTGCCCACGACGACGACTGCGGCAGCCCCCAGGTGCTGAACACCGGGTCGACCGCGGCGGGCGGGGGAGCGGGGGCGAACTGCTGCTGCGGCGGCCCGGGTGGACGCTGCTGGGGCGGGGCCGCGGGCGGCGGGCCGGGGTAGCGGGCCGAGGGCGTCCCCTGCACCGTGTACGCGCCCGACGGCGCGCCCTGGACCGCGTAAGGGCCGGACGGCGCACCCTGCACGGTGTACGCGCCGGACGGCGCTCCTTGCACGGTGTAGGCGCCTGATGGCGCGCCCTGCACCGGATGCGGCGGAGCCTGCGGGTGCGGGGCCTGCGGCGGCCGCTGCTGAACGGGGGCCTGCTGAACGGGATTCTGCTGGGACGGCGGCTGGGCCGGGCGGTTCGCCCACGACGGCGGCGCTCCCGCGATGGCGGCACGCAGGCCCTGTGGATCGCTTTCCACGCCCACGAGCAGCGGCAGACCGCTGCCGGACAACGCGACCAGCCGGTAAGCGACCTCGCGCGGATCCATGCCGACCTTCGCCGCGAGCTCGTGCACGGCGGCCTTGCCCAGGTCGGCGAGCGCGGCGAGCAAGCGGGTATCGACGGGATCGGTCACAGCCACTCCCGGAACGCTACCGCCTCGCCCCGGCGGACGCGCCGAAGGCCGCCCGCGCACGTCGGGTTCCGGCGAGGCCGCGGGGGCACCCGGCCGGTCGCGACAAGGGCGTCCCTGGGTGCGTCGGATGCACCGAGGGCGTCCCTCGGCAGGCCCAGCGCACCCAGGGCGTCCCTCGGTGCCGGCTCCCCGCGGTGCTCGCTGTGGACAAAGCCCTGGTGCGAACGGACCGTTCGTGCCAGACAGCGGCGGCGGCCCCGGACTTGTGGTTAGGGTCGGAGACAACACCGTCCGCACACCCATGGGGGCCCACGCCATGACCGCAGTCGCCGCGCTCGCCGACGAGTTCGTCGAGGAGTTGTTCACCGTCGATCCGCTGACGCCCGCCCTGCTCGGCCTGCGATCGGACGCGGCGGGGCTGGGCGATTTCACCGAGGCCGCCGAACAGGCGCACCGGGCGAAGCTCGCCGAGTTCGTCGAGCGGGCACAGGCACTCGACGCCACCTCGCTCGACGCTCAGGACAGGGTCACCCGTGACGTCCTGATCAGCTCCGCGCAGGGGCGGATCGACCTGATCGACACCCGGTCCGCCGAGTTCACCGTCAGCGACCTGTTCATCGCCCCGGCCTCGGGGCTGCTCACCGCGCTGCCGATGGTTTCGGTGACCGCCGGCCCTGCGGCCGAGGCACAGCTGGGCAGGCTGGCCGCCGTCCCGGAGTACCTCCGGCAGGCCGCGCAACGGCATCGCGACGGCATCGCCGCGGGCCGGGTCCCGGTGGCGCGGCTGGTGCGGAGCGCCATCGCGCATCTGGACCGCTACCTGGCCGACCCGTCGGCGGATCCGTTGCGGCGTCAGCCCGCTCCGGACGAGGAGTTCGCCGACCGACGCGAAGAACTGCTGCGTGACGTCGTGCGCCCCGCGTTCGCCGAGTACCGGGACGTGCTGGCCACCGAGATCGCGCCACACGGGCGTCCCGACGACAAGCCCGGCGTGTGCTGGCTGCCCGGCGGCGAGGAGATCTACGCCCGGTTCGCGCGCAAGCACACCACCACCGACCGCGGACCGCGTGAACTGCACGAGACCGGCCTGGCGCTGATCGCCGCGCAGGCCGAGGAGTACCGGACGCTGGGGGAGCGGGTCTTCGGCACCCGCGAACTCCCGGAGATCTTCGCCAAACTGCGGACGGATCCGTCGCTGCGCTGGTCGAGCGCGGAGGAGCTGCTGCAGAGCGCTCGTGACGCGATCACCCGAGCGGAGGCGGAGGCGCCGAAGTGGTTCGGCACGATTCCCGAGCAGCCCTGGGTTCTCGAACCGATCCCCGAGGAGGTGGCGCCGGGCGCGCCGCCCGCGTACTACATGCCGCCCGCCATCGACGGCTCCCGCGCCGGCACGTACTTCGCGAACACCCACAAGGCGACCGACCGGTTCCGCCAGGCGTCCGAGGCCACGGCGTTCCACGAGGCCATCCCCGGCCACCACTTCCAGCTGAGCATCGCGCAGAACCTCACCGACCTGCCCCTGCTGCGCCGCATCGGCGACTTCAACGCCTACGTCGAGGGCTGGGGTCTCTACACGGAGCGGCTCGCCGAGGAAATGGGGCTCTACTCCGACGACGTCTCGCTGCTGGGCCTGCTGACCGTGGAGTCGATGCGGGCCGGGCGGCTGGTGGTCGACACCGGGCTGCACGCGCTCGGCTGGAGCAGGCAGCAGGCGGTGGACTACCTCGTCGAGCACACGCCGATGGCGCAGGTCGAGATCGAGTCCGAGGTCGACCGGTACATCGCCTATCCGGGCCAGGCGCTGTCGTACATGGTGGGGCGGCTGGAGATCCAGCGGATCCGCGCCGCGGCCGAGCGCAGGCTCGGATCGCGGTTCGACATCCGCGCCTTCCACGACGTCGTGCTTTCCGGTGGCGCGCTGCCGTTGTCGGTGCTGGACACCGTGGTGTCCGAATGGGTCGCCGGGCACGGGGACACTCCCAACGGGCTCGCCGAGGATCTGCTCGCCTTGCTGTTCGAGGCCGATCCGCTGTGGCCCTCCCAGCTCGGGCTGCCGGGCGACCACGACCGGCTGGGCGACCCGAGCGCGGAAGCCGCGGCGCGGCACCGCGAAGCCTGCTTCGACATCGTGACGCGGGCCGAAGCGCTCGATCGTGGCTCGCTCCCCGCAGAGGAAGCGATCACACGCGACGTCGTGATCTCCCAGGCGCGCAACGTCATCGACGCGCACGACGCGCGGCTGTTCGAGTTCTCGGTCAGTGACGGGCTCAGCTCGCCCGCGCTGACCCCGCTGGTGTATCTGCCCAACATCGTGCTGGACGACGAGGTGAAGACCCGCGGTTACCTCACCCGGCTCGGCGCGCTCGGCACGTACCTCGACGCGGTGATCGCGCGGCAGCTGTCGGCGTTGAAGGAGGGTTTCGTCCCGGCGGACTTCCTGGTGCGGATCGGCGTCGCCTACGTCGACCGCTATCTCGGCGCTCCGGACAACGACCCGCTGCGGGTCACCCCGAGCGTGACCGTCGAAGGGTTCGAGGCCGAGCGGGACCGGTTGCTCGCCGAAGTCGTCCGGCCCGCTTACGAGCGCTACCGCGACTTCCTGGCGAACGAGGTCCTCGAGCACGCCAGGCCCGAAACCGAGCCGGGGCTCGGCTATCTGCCTGGCGGGCGGGAGAAGTACGAAGGCATGATCCGCGTGGAGACCACCACGTCGCGGACCCCGAGGGAACTGCACGACACCGGGCTCGAGGTGATCGCGAAGCTGGCCGACGAGTACCGTGAGCTGGGCTCGCGGGTGTTCGGCACGACCGACCTCGCGGAGATCTTCGAACGGCTGCGCACCGATCCGGAGCTGCGCTGGCGCGACGGCGAGGAGCTGCTCGAAGCCGCCCGCACTGCTATCAAGCGGGCAGAATCCGTTGCGCCGCAATGGTTTTCGACGATTCCGGCGGCCAAGTGCGTGGTCGCTCCGGTCCCCGAGGCCGAGGGAGCGGGCGGCACGACCGCGTACTACCTCGAAGCCGCTTTGGACGGTTCGCGGCCGGGGACGTACTTCGCGAACACCCACGAGGCGAGCAGCAGGCCGAGGTGCACGAGTGAGGCGATCGCCTTCCACGAAGCCGTTCCCGGGCACCACTTCCAGCTCAGCATCGCGCAGAACCTCACCGACCTCCCGCTGTTGCGCCGCATCGGCGACTTCACCGCCTACTGCGAGGGCTGGGGTCTCTACGCCGAGCGGCTGGCCGACGAAATGGGGCTGTACTCCGGCGATGTGGCCCGGCTCGGGATGCTGATGCAGGACTCCCTGCGCGCGGCGAGGCTGGTCGTCGACACCGGGCTGCACGCGCTCGGCTGGAGCAGGCAGCAGGCGGTGGACTACCTGCGGGAGAACACGCCGGTGGCGCTGCTGGAGGTCGAGGCCGAGGTCGACCGGTACGTCTCGATTCCGGGGCAGGCACTGGGATACATGGTGGGACGGCTGGAGATCCAGCGGCTCCGCGCCGAGGCCGAGCGGGCGCTCGGGGACCGCTTCGACATCCGCGAGTTCCACGAGGTCGTGCTGGGCCACGGGACGCTGCCGCTCACCGTCCTGGACACCGTCGTCACCGACTGGATCACCGCCCGCACCTCCTGACCCGGCGCCGCCCCGACCGAAGGAGTACCGCGTGACCTGGCTCGACTTGGCCGAAGACACTCACTTCGGTCTGGACAACCTGCCCTACGGCGTGTTCTCCCGCCCCGGCGACACCCGGCGCCGCGTCGGGGCGGCCGTCGGCGACCAGGTGCTGGACCTGTCGGCGGCGATGGCGGACACGGTGTTCGCGCCGTTGTTCGGCGCGGGGGTGCTCAACCCGTTCCTGGCCGCCGGGCCCGCTACCTGGCGGGACGTGCGGGCACTGGTGCGGGAGTGGCTCACCGAGCCACGTCACGCGGAGAGGACCGCCCCGCACCTGGTGGCGCGTGACGAGGTGACCACGCATCTGCCGATCGAGGTCGCGGACTACGTCGACTTCTATTCGAGCGAGCAGCACGCGCTCAACGCCGGGCGGATCCTCCTGGGCGCCGACGGCGAGCTGGCGCCGAACTGGAAGCGGCTCCCGGTCGGCTACCACGGCAGGGCGGGCACGGTGGTGGTGTCCGGGACACCGGTCGTCCGGCCGAGCGGACAGCGCAAGCCGCGCAGCGCGGCCGAACCGAGCGTCGGCCCGTCGCGGCTGCTCGACATCGAGGCCGAGGTCGGGTTCGTCGTCGGCACACCGTCCACTTTGGGCACTCCGGTCCCCGTCGACGACTTCGCCGCGCACGTGTTCGGCGTGTGCCTGGTCAACGACTGGTCGGCGCGGGACATCCAGGGCTGGGAATCGCAACCGCTGGGCCCGTTCCTCGGCAAGTCCTTCGCGACGTCGATGTCGGCGTGGATCGTGCCGCTCGACGCGCTCGGCCACGCCAGGGTCGCCCCGCCCGTCCAGGATCCGGAGCCGTTCGAGTACCTGCGCGGCCGCGAGGCGTGGGGGATCGACCTCGCACTGGAGATCCGGCTCAACGGGCATCTGGTGTCCAGCCCGCCGTTCGCGACGCAGTACTGGACCGGCGCGCAGCAGCTCGCGCACCTGACGGTCAACGGCGCGAGCCTGCGTACCGGTGACCTGTACGCGTCGGGCACGGTCACCGGGCCCGAGCGGGAGCAGCGCGGTTCGCTGCTGGAGCTGAGCTGGGGCGGCCGTGAGCCGTTCGAGCTGGCCGGCGGTGAGACCCGGAAGTTCCTGCTGGACGGGGACGAGGTGGTCATCAGCGGGACGGCGCCGGGTCCCGGCGGCACCCGGATCGGCTTCGGCGAAGTGCGCGGGCGAGTCCTTCCCGCCGTCTGATTCCGCATCAGGGCCGGTGATGTGGCCCTGCACACGCCGATTTCGCGGTAGTTTGTATCCGGTATACAGTCTTCGTGGACGAGGGGCAGCGCCGGAGCAAGCACACGGAGGTCGGTACGCCATGTACTCAGTCACCAACCCGGCCACGGGCACGTTGATCGAAGAGATCCCGAATGCGACCGACGAGCATGTGGAGGCGGCCATCGAGCGGGTTCACCGCGGCTACTCCTCATGGCGGCGCCGCTCCGTCGCCGAACGCGCGGCCATCGTGCTGCGCGCCGCGGAACTCTTCGCCGAACGCGCCGACGAACTGGCCGCGATCATGACACTGGAGATGGGCAAGCGGATCAACGAAGGCCGCGGCGAGATCGGCATCGTGGTCGACATCTTCACCTACTACGGCGAGCACGGGCCCGCACTGCTGGCCGACGAGCCCCTGACGATCAAGGGCGGGAAGGCGGTCATCACCAAGGAGCCGATCGGTGCGCTGCTCGGGGTGATGCCGTGGAACTTCCCCTGTTACCAGGTGGCCCGCTTCGTGGCGCCGAATCTCGTGCTGGGCAACACGATCCTGCTCAAGCACGCCTCGATCTGCCCGCGTTCCGCGATGGCGATCGAAGAGATCCTGCACGAGGCCGGCGTGCCCGAAGACGCGTACGTCAACACGTTCGCCTCCAGCAGGCAGGTTCCCGGCATCCTCGCCGACTCGCGCATCCAGGGCGTGTCGCTGACGGGAAGCGAGCAGGCGGGGGTCGCGGTGGCCGCCGACGCGGGCCGGAACCTGAAACGGTGCGTCCTGGAACTCGGTGGCTCGGACCCGCTGATCGTGCTGGACACCGCGGACATGGACGAAACCGTGAAGGCCACGGCGACGGCGCGGATGCGCAACTGCGGCCAGTCCTGCAACGCCCCGAAGCGGATCATCGTGCTGGACGAGATCTACGACGAGTTCGTCAGCGGCTTCACCAAGCGGGTCGCCGAGTACTACGTGGCAGGCGACCCCGCCGACCCGGCGACGACCCTCCCGCCGCTGGCGTCGATCGCCGCCGCCGACGAGGTGGCCGCGCAGGTCCGTACCGCGATCGACCAGGGCGCGACGCTGCGCACCGGCGGGAACCGCATCGGCCCCGGCGCCTATCTCGAAGCCACCGTGCTCACGGACGTCACCCGCGACATGAACGCCTACTACGAGGAGATCTTCGGCCCGGTCGCGCTGATCTTCCGCGCTGCGTCCGAGGACGAGGCCGTCGCGATCGCCAACGACTCGCCGTTCGGGCTCGGCGCCAGCGTCTTCGGCACCGATCCGGAGCGGATGCGGCGAGTGGCCGGGCGGATCGAATCGGGCATGGTCTACCTGAACAGGGCGGGCGGGTCCCAGGCCGACCTGCCCTTCGGCGGGATCAAGCGCTCGGGCATGGGCCGCGAACTCGGCGCACTGGGCATCGAGGAGTTCATGAACAAGAAGTCCATCCGTCTCTGACCCGGGTTTCGCCGTCGCAAGCCTCGTCGGGTCGCGGTCAGGCCGTCGCAGGTTCCTCGACCGTCTGCGCCGCCTGACGAGGCTTGAAGACCTTGTTCGTCGTTGCGTGCTCGCAACCATCCTTAATGGACACTGCATGGGCGAGTGGCATGGAGGTGAAGAAGTGCCGCATGGCCTGAGTGCCGTTTCGACGATCGGTGGAGCCGCGCCCGGAGATCGCGAACCGAGCCTAGAAGCTGTAGCCGTTGTTGCGCCGGGTCGCCGCTGCCTCGCGGTCAATCTCCGCTTGCTCACGCAGGCCCGACCGCGCAGCCGCGTCCAACACCGCATTGGCCCGGTCGACCCGGAGCTGTGTCCGAGCCATGGACTCTTCGGCCGACGCGATCAACTCGCGTGACAGAGATTTTTGTCCTCGATACGGGCCTAGACGGTACGGCTGTTCAGCGGTCACAGGAACCGTCGAACTTGGCACTGTTGGTGTGCACCGACAGCCCGGTCACGCGGCTTTCATGGGGCCCCGTCCCCTCGCGGGCGAAGAGGCCGCCACTACTCACCGTGACCGCCGAGCCCGGCCCGCCGGGGGAGTCCAGGCGTGAAGCTCAAGCAGCCGAGCCGCCACCTCGGCCCAACCAGGTCGCACTGTTCAGGCTCTGTGAAACCCACCTGCTGGACCGAGGCGGCGGGAATCCGGCTGTGGCGGTGGCGTCGGGACCAGTGGCTCGTGAGTGGTTTCCGGTTCTGTCCATTCGCGAGTCTCTCCGCGGGTGGGCAGAACACACTCTCGTTGTCGTTTGTGGCCGGACATCCTAGCCGGGAGTGCGAATTCGAACAAGGCCTTGGTATCGATGTGTGGATACAGGCACTCGTCATGGGAACAAAAAGGCAGTCGAATCGGGGTGCGGTTGCCTTGCTCGACCCCGGCTAGTGTAATCATCGGGTCGTGTCCGGACCGAATCGACAGGTATCAGAAACGGTTTCCGGCAGTCGTATCAGAGGATGAACCCGCCTGTTCTCATGACCTCTGGAGGTCTGGATGCGTGTCGCTCTGACCACTTCCCGGAGAGCGGAAGGAAAAGACACGGAGCTGGGGTCATTGAGCAGTGCGCTCGCTCGCCACGGTCTTACCTGCGCTTCTCCCGTATGGGACGATTCGCGGGTTGACTGGTCGGCTTTCGACGTGGTTGTAGTGCGCTCCACTTGGGACTACCCCGACCGGCCGCGGGAATTCCTCGACTGGGCCCGGCGAGTGCACGGCGAAACTTTGCTGCTCAATCAACTCGATGCGATCGAGTGGAATCTGGACAAGAGGTACTTGCGTTGCCTGGCCGATGCCGGCGTGCCGGTGGTCCCCACTGTCTGGACTTCCCCTGGTGAGCGGTGGGAGCCACTTGCCGGCAACGAGTACGTGGTGAAACCGGCCGTGTCCAACGCTGCCCGGAATACCGCACGGTATCGTCCTGGTCGTGACGACCGGCGCGCGGCGGCGCATGTCGGGCGGCTGCATCAAGCGGGCCGGGTGGTCATGACGCAGCCATATCAGAACGCTGTGGACCACAACGGTGAGCTGTCGTTGATATATCTCGACGGCCGCTACAGTCATGCCGTTCGCAAGAGCGCCTTGCTGAAGTCGGGTGATTCCCTGCGCGACGACCTTTTCTTTCAGGCTCATATCGAGGTCGATGAACCGTCTGACGCCGAGTTCGAGTGCGCGCGTCGTGCAATCGACGCGGTGATCGAACTCCACGGTGTCCAGCTTTACGCTCGCATCGACCTTATCATCGGTCTTACCGGTGAGCCGGTCGTGCTCGAATGTGAACTTGTCGAGCCGTTCCTTTTTATCGACCTCATTCCGCGCGGTGCGGAAATGATGGCTGATGCCATCGTCGGCCAGGTCGACCGGCTTGCTTCGCGACGTCGGTTGTCCGTGCGTCCCGATGGCCGGACGGCGGCGATTTGCCCGACCTTGCTCCGATGAGTGTCCGAATTGCTCTGTCGGCTCCGCCCCGAGTCCGGCATAATGGTGTGCGCTGCGTCGCGGGGATGAGGAAGCCGTCACTCCGATCATAGGATGGCTTTCAGGGCGACGTGTTCTCCTGGAATCCGATATCCCGGAGGACTCTGTTCCCGAGCGCGACTGTCGCAGAAACGTGGAGTGTCCGACGACTTTGGCGAAGGTGGGCTTGCTGTGATGCGAAGGAACGCGGGATTCGGACGGCCGTTGGTGGCGGGCGCGGTGGCCGCCGCGCTCGCCTTGTTCGTGGGTTACCCGGCTTCTGCCGCCGACTCCGCTTCGCGGCCTGCGCATGCGAGGTCGACGACGATGTCCGCGGCGGGCACAGCGGACCGGCCCGCGACCCCGGCGCCGGCCGGGGCCCGGGCGGGCCTTCGAGTCGCGGCGGCGGACGGAGTCTGTCTCAAGGCGTACATGCAGAACCTCGGGTGGCAGAACGAGCAATGCGCCTCCGCGGGTCAGGAGGCGACCGCCGGGGCGGCCGGGCCAGGGCTCCGGATGGAGGCGCTGACACTGTCGGTCGGGGGAAGCGGTTTCTGCGTCGCCGGTTACGTGCAGGACACCGGATGGCAGCCGTGGGCCTGCGCCGGGGCGGGCGAACACCTCACCGTGGGTACCACCGGGCAGGACAAGCGCCTGGAAGCGGTGAGCTACAGCGTCCAGGCCGGGACGATCTGCGGGAACTCCTATGTGCAGGACGTGGGCTGGAACCAGAACTGGTATTGCGGCGTCGACGGCAAGACCAACGCGATCGGTACCACGGGGCAGGACAAGCGTATCGAGGCGGCCTCCTTTCTGATCTGCCGTTCCGCCGAGAACTGCTGAGGCCCGTTCCCGTGCCGGCAGCCACCGGCGATCGACGCTAGCCCTCCCCGCGGCCGATGTCAGCTCTCCGAAATCGGCCGATGAGATTTCGCCGCGCCGGTGAGATTTCCCCCGATCTGTCGGCATGAGCAACCGCTTAGTAGGCTATGCGCCAGGACGAGCGAAGGAGCGCGGATGCGGATCGGAACCCAGATCAACTACGCGGGCGGATTCGCCGACAGCGTCGCGGACATCGTCGAGCTGGAGAAGGTCGGGCTCGACATCGTCTTCGTGCCGGAGGCGTACTCGTTCGACGCGGTCAGCCAGCTCGGCTACGTCGCCGCGAAGACCGAACGGGTGGAGATCGCCTCGGGCATCTTCCAGATCTACACCCGCACGCCGACGCTGACGGCGATGACCGCGGCCGGGCTCGACTTCGTCTCCGGTGGCCGGTTCACGCTGGGGCTCGGCGCGTCCGGGCCGCAGGTGATCGAGGGTTTCCACGGCGTGAAGTACGACGCCCCGCTCGCCCGCACCCGCGAGATCATCGACATCTGCCGCCAGGTCTGGCGCCGTGAGCGCGTCGTGCACGACGGCAAGCACTACACGATCCCGCTGCCGCCGGAGCAGGGCACCGGGCTCGGCAAGCCGCTCAAGCTGATCAACCACCCGGTGCGCGAGCGCATCCCGATCCTGCTCGCCTCGATCGGCCCGAAGAACGTCGCCCTCACCGCGGAGCTGGCCGAGGGCTGGGAGCCGATCTTCTTCCACCCCGAGAAGGCCGCCGACGTCTGGGGCGACGCGCTCGCCGAGGGGAAGGCCAAGCGGGACCCGTCGCTCCCGGAACTGGACACTTTCGTCGGCGCCGCGCTCGCGATCGGGGACGACGTCGACCACCTGCTGGACAACCTGCGGGGTGTGCTGGCCCTCTACATCGGCGGAATGGGCGCGCGGGGCAAGAACTTCTACAACGACCTCGCCCGCCGTTACGGCTATGAGGCCGAGGCGAAGCTGATCCAGGACCTCTACCTGGACGGCAAGAAGGAGGAGGCCGCGGCCGCGGTCCCGGTCGAACTGCTCCGCGCGATCTCGCTGGTCGGCCCGGCGGGCTACGTCAAGGAGCGGCTCGCCGCGTTCAAGGAGGCCGGGGCGACCACGCTGGTCGTGAACCCGCTGCTGCCCGGCCGCGAGGCGCGCGTCGAGGCCGTCGCCAAGCTCCGGGAGCTCATCGGCTGACGCCGCGGCGTCAGCGCGCCGGGGCGGCGAACACGGCCGTCCGGTGGCCGGCGCTTGCGGTGTCGTAGGTGCCGTGGCAGGTGATCAGCCGGAGTTCGGGGCCGCCCGAATCCGGTGCGACGAGGGCGCTGTCCGGCGTGTCCGCCGGGAAATCAGCCACTCGGCGCACGACGAACCGGCTGGCCTGGCCCGCGTCGTCACGCACCGTGATCTCGTCGCCGGGGAGCAGGATGGCGAGCCTGCCGAAGGCTCCGTGCGCGTACCCGAAGCCCGCGTTCCCGGCCATGACGGCGACCCCGGCGTCACCGGGCGCGGGGCCGTCGGCGAACCAGCCGATGCCGGCGGCGGTGCCCGGCATCTCCCGGCGGCCGTCGGCGGTGTGCCGGAGTTCGACGAGCTTTCCGCTGGTCAGGCCCAACACCGGGATCTCGAGGGTGGCCGGTTTCGCGGTCGGGTGACCGGCCGCGGGCGAGACGTTTCCGGCGGGGACGGGGGTGGTGCCGACCGCCGCGGGGGTGAGCGCGAGCGAGACGCCGAGCAGGATCCCGCCGAGACCCACGATGACGGCGCTCGCCGCGGCGAGCAGCGGGAGGAGTTCACCTCGCCGCTCGGGTCGTCGGATCACGTTCACCTGCTGCTCCACCCCGGTCTGATGCCCAGTGATCGCTCCGGGACCCCGATGTCGTTACCGAATTGAGTCCTCGGCGCCCCGGATTCACTCAGACGGGTTACCCGTCTGTAATCTGTGGTGATAACACGGCGTCCGCGAGACGCCAGAAACTTGTCAAAACCACGTGACTTGTGAGGGATTTCGGCCAATATCAGGTGAACAGGGGGTTGAATCCAGGACACGGAACGACCCCGGAGGATCGCAGCGGAAGTGAGGTGCACCCGGCTGTGCCGAACGCGTCGAAGATCGGGAAGTCCGCGGTGGGCGTGCTGGACGTCGGATCGTTCAGTGCGCGCCTGGTGGTGCTGGAGCCCGGCGGGACACCGCTCGAGCCGGCGCTTTCCCACCAGACCCGGCTCCGGCTCGACCGCGAACTCGACCCGGCGGGGCGCCTGACCGAACGCGGGATCGCGGCGGTGTCCGCCGCCGTGTCGGCCGGGATCACCATGGCCGCCAAGCACGGCGTCACCGACGTGTACCCGCTGGCGACGTCCTCGATCCGGGACGCGGGCAACGCGCGGGAGGTGGTCCGCAGGATCGCCCGGGAGACGGGCGTCGAACTGCGGTTCCTGTCGGGCCGCCGGGAGGCCGAACTGGCCTACCTCGGTGCCCGCCGCTGGTATGGCGCCGGGGCCGGGCCGCTGCTGGTCCTCGACATCGGCGGCGGCACCGTCGAACTGGCCGCGGGGCGCGGCGAGCAGGCCGGGTTCGCGCGGTCGCTGCGGCTGGGCGCGCGGTCGATGACCCGCGACTGGCTGCCCGTCGAACCGGTTTCCGGCAAGCGTGCCGGCGCGCTGCGGGAGCACGCGCTCGAGGAGGTCACCGAGGCGCTCGGCGACGTTCTGCCGGAGATCGCCGATCACCGCGTGGTCGGCTGCTCGAAGGTGCTGCGCCAGCTCGCCCGGCTCGCGGGCGACCGGCCCGGCAAGGCACGCGAGCTGCGGCTGGAGGACCTCCGCGCGTGGATCCCGCGGCTGGCCGCGCTCCCGTCGGCCCGCCGGGCCGAGCTGCCCGGGATCTCGCGGGTCCGTGCCCGGCAGGCGCTCGCCGGCGCGATCGTCGCGGAGGCGCTGCTCACCGTCTCCGGCGGCAAGGTGGCCATCTGCCCGTGGTCGACCAGGGACGGCCTGCTGCTCACCCTGCTCGACCGGCGCGGTGAATCGCCGATCCGCACCCACCGGCGTCGCGCCGCGTAGCCCGCTACTGGTGCCGCGGCGGAAAACCGGGTAACCAGAAGACATGAGTAAGCCGTTGAAGCTGAGCAAGCCGTTCGAAGAAGAGGACGAGAAGCCGCCGAAGCTGCCCGATCCTCAGCTGCCCGGCGACGTGCCCAGCGTGCCGAGCCCGGATCTGACCCCGAGCCATACGCGCGACATCGATGAGCCGCCCGGCACCGACGAGCCGTCCAGCGACCTCCCCGGCTGAGCGTCAGCGGTCGAACTCGCGGACCCGCGAGGCGTCGCGCCGCGCCGGCTGCCTGCCGATCGGCTGCACCGGCGGCTCGCCGGGGTCGATCGAGGGGATCGGCAGCCGCACCGGTTCGGCGGTCACGGTGAACTTTTCGCCGTGATGCCGCAGTTCGAGCGGTTCGCCGGCCAGGACGTGATAGGTGGCCTCGTCGCGGTCGATCTCGACCTGGAACCGGGTACCGCGGAAGCACAGCCGGAAGGTGATCCGGTTCAGCTGCGGCGGCAGCCGGGGCGCGAACGTCAGGTCGCCGCCGTGGTCGCGCAGCCCGCCGAACCCGGCGACGGCGCCCTGCCACGCGCCGGCCAGCGACGCCATGTGGATGCCGTTGCGGACGTTGTTGTGCACGTCGTGCAGATCGGTCAGCGCCGCCTCGGCGAGGTAGTCGTAGGCGAGCTGCAGATGCCCGACCTCGGCCGCGACGACGGCCTGAGTTCCCGCCGAGAGCGAGGAGTCCCGCACGGTCCGGGCCTCGTAGTAGGCGAAGTTGCGAGCCTTTTCCTCCGGGCTGAACGAATCCCCGCAGAGGTACAGGGCGAGCACCAGATCGGCCTGCTTGACGACCTGCTTGCGGTAGAGATCGAAATACGGAAAGTGCAGCAGCAACGGGTAGTGCTGCGGGTCCGTGTCCGCGTAGTCCCATTCGTCGTGGTCGAGGAAGCCTTCGGACTGCGGGTGCACGCCGAGCTCGGCGTCATAGGGCAGGTACATCGTTTCGGCGGCGGTGCGCCACGAGTCGAGTTCCGGGGCGTCCACGCCGAACCGCTCGGCGAGGTCGGGATGCCGTTCGCACGTCCACACGGCGCCGTGCAGGTTCCGCCGCGCCATCAGATTCGTGTAGACGTTGTTGTCCGCCACCGCGGAGTACTCGTCCGGCCCGGTCACCCCGTCGATGCGGAACGCGCCGTGCCGGTCGTGGTGGCCGAGCGACGCCCACAGCCGCGCCGTTTCCACGAGCAGTTCGGCACCGCACTCCCGTTCGAATTCCTCGTCCCCGGTGGCGCCGAGGTAACGCAGCACCGCGTCCGCGATGTCCGCGCTGACGTGGAAGGCGGCGGTGCCCGCCGGCCAGTACGCGGAACACTCCGCGCCGTTGATGGACCGCCACGGGAACGCCGCGCCGCGCAGCCCGAGCTGGGACGCGCGGTCCTTCGCCTTGTCCATTGTGGAGTGTCGCCAGCGGAGCGCGTCGCGGGCGGCGTCCGGCATCGTGTAGGTCAGCACCGGCAGCACGAACGATTCGGTGTCCCAGAAGGCGTGCCCGTCGTAGCCCGGCCCGGTCAGCCCCTTCCCGGCGATCGCCCTGCTCTCCCCGCGGGCCCCGGCCTGCAGCAGGTGGAACAACGCGAACCGGACCGCCTGCTGGAGTTCGGCGTCGCCGTCGATCTCGATGTCCGAGGTGGCCCAGAAGTCGTCGAGGAACGCCCGCTGCTCGGCGAGCAGGCCCTTCCAGCCGGTCTGGCGCGCCCCGGCGAGCGCGGCGTCGACCTGCGCCCGCAGCGCCGGGACGGATCGCTGCGCCGACCAGCCGTAGGCGAGGTACTTCGTGATGCGCAGCCGTCCGCCCTTCGGGACGTCGACGGCGACGGTGAGCCGGGCCAGGTCGTCCTCGGCGTGGATCCGGGTGCGGACGCCGTCGTCGACCTCGATCTTGTGGTCCATCGCCGCGGCCATCCGCAGCCCGGACACCCGGGTCTGGTGCACCAGCACGGCGTTGTACTGCTCGGCGTGGCTGAACAGCGAGACCAGCGGGGACTCCAGCGCCGCCGCGACCCGCGGGTCCCTGGTGTCCGATTCGATCGGCTCGTTGGCGAGCAGATCCGACTGCGCCACCAGCTGGAGGTCATCGTCCAGCGGTTCGACCTCGTAGCGGATCGCGGCCACCGCGCGCTGGGTGAACGACACGAGCCGCTCGGTGCGCACGCGGACCCGGCGCCCGGTCGGCGAGGACCATTCGGTGGTGCGAGTCAGCGTGCCCTTGCGGAAGTCGAGCACGCGGTCGTGCGCGGTCGCGGTGCCGTAGCGCATGTCGAGCGGCTCGTCCTCGACGAGCAGCCGGATGATCTTGCCGTCGGTCACGTTGACGACGGTCTGGCCCTCTTCGGGATAGCCGTATCCGGCCTCGGCGTAGGGCAGGTCGTGCTGCTCGTAAAAGCCGTTCAGGTACGTGCCCGGCAGCCCGCGCGGTTCGGCCTCCTCGAGCGTGCCGCGCAGCCCGATGTGGCCGTTCGACAGCGCGAACGCCGATTCGGTGCGCTGGAGCGCGTCGATGTCCATCCCGCACCAGCGCAGCTCCCACGGCGCGCATTCGTATCCGTGTCCCGGCATGGTGCCCTGTCCAGGAAAGCTCACCGTGCCTCCAGCAGTTCGGCGAGATCGTCCACTACGACATCGGCGCCGTGCGCGCGTAGTTCGTGCGCCTGGTGCGCGCGGTTGACGCCGACGACGAATCCGAAGCCGCCGGCCCGGCCGGCCTGGACCCCGGACTGCGCGTCCTCGAACACCGCCGCGTGCGCGGGTTCGACTTCCAGCGCCTTCGCCCCGGCGAGGAAGGAATCCGGCGCGGGCTTGCCCTTCAGGTGGTCCCGCGCGATCACCAGTCCGTCGATCCTGGCCTCCACGAACGGCGTCAGGTTCGCCGCGTCGAGCACCTTGGCGCCGTTGGCCGAGGACGTCACGACCGCGATCCGCAGCCCGGCGTCCTTGACGGCCCGCAGATAGCGCACCGAACCGGGATAGGGATTCACCCCGCGCTCGTCGATGATCTTCAGTACCAGCTCGTTCTTGCGGTTGCCGACGCCGTTGACCGTGGCCGCGTCGTTCGCGTCGTCCGATTCCCCTTCGGGCAGTTCGATTCCGCGGGATCGCAGGAATTCGCGGACGCCGTCGGCACGGGGCCTGCCATCGACATACGCCGCGTAGTCGTGGTCGGTGAACGGGGTGAAGCCCGCGCCGTCGCGTTCGCGCAGGAACTCGTCGAACGTCCGCTTCCACGCCTCGCGGTGGAGCACGGCCGTCCCGGTCAGGACGCCGTCGAGGTCGAACAGACAGGCGGTGATGGTGTCCGGCAGTCCGAGCATGTCTGCGACGGTACCGGGCATCACCCGGTCTCGCCGGTGTTCACGGTGTCTCGGCGGGATGCGGCCGGACGCGGTGGATCAGTTCGTGCACGTCCTCGTCGGCGAGCCGGTAACGCACCACCCGCCCGCTGCGCTGCGCGGCGACCAGCCCGTGCGCGCGCAGCAGCCGCAGCGCCTGCGACACGGCGGTGTCGGTCATCCCGGTCACCGCCGCGAGGTCGGTGACGCTGATCTCACGGGCGTAGTGGATGGACACCAGCAGCGCGAGCCGGGACGGATCGGCGACGACCGAGAACCGCCGTGCCCATTCGTCGATCACCGCGCGGTCGCCCAGCCCGGCGACGGCCGCGGCGACACGATCGGGGTCGATGAGGCGGGGTCCTGGCTCGGTGCTCACGCGCCGATGATGGCAGCCCGGCCGCGGCCGGACCAGTTCAGGCGGCGGCCAGTGCCAGCGTGGCGAAATGCGCGGCCGCGCGATCGAGCGGGGCCACCGACCGGCGGACGCGGCACAGCAGCAGCGCTCCCTCCAGGAGTTCCACCGCGGCGAAGGCGAGATCCTTCGCCCGCTCGGCGTCGTACCCGCGCTCGGCGAGTAACCCGGCCAGCAGCGTGTGCCAGGTGTCGAACGCCTTGCGGCACGCCTCGGTGAGCGCGGGGGAGACATTGGCCATCTCCAGCGAGACCGTGGCGAGCGGGCAGCCGCCACGGTATTCGTCGGCGGCCAGCGCCTGGCCCGCCTTGCGGTACCACCAGCGGATCGCGTCCTCGGCGGTCTCGGTGCGTTCGAAGCCGCGTCGCACCGTCTTCGCGACGATCTCGGTGCCCAGTTCGACCGCGGCGACCCCGAGCTGTTCCTTGCCGCCGGGGAAGTGGTGATACGCCGAACCCCACGGCGTCCCGGCCTCCTCGACCAGTCGCCGCCAGGACGTCGCCGTGTAGCCCTCGCGGCGGAACAGAGTCATCGCCGTCGAGATCATCCGCTCGCGGGTCGTGGTGTCGGGCACGTTCCCAGTCTAGTCCTTGACTAGTCCTTGACTAGGACGATCGTCCTGTGCTGAGCTGCCTGATAGGACGATCGTCCTAGAGACCTCGGTGAGTGGAGGCGGCATGACCGTCGAAGACGTGAATGTGGGGCAGCTGCGGGAAAAGACCATCGCGTGGCGGGATCCGCTGCCGATGGCCGGACTCGCCGCGAAACTGTCCGGAGTGGACTATCTGCGCGGGATCGCGGAGGGGCGTGTCCCGCCACCACCGATCTCCGCCCACTTCGGGCTGCGGTGGGTCAGCGTCACCGAGGGCGACATCGTCCTGGCCGCTGAGCCGGACGAGTCGCTGTACAACCCGATCGGCTCAGTACACGGCGGGGTGGCGGCCACCATGCTGGACTCCGCGGTCGCGTGCGCGGTGCATTCGACGCTGCCCGCCGGGGTCGGGTACACCTCGGTCGAGCTGAAGGTCAGCTTCGTGCGCGCGATCCACGCCGGGATGGGGGAGATTCGCGCGCACGGCTGGGTCGTCAAGGCCGGGTCGCGGGTCGCGTTCGCCGAAGGGGACATCCGCGACACGGCGGGCCGGGTGCTGGCGACCGCGTCCAGTACCTGCCTGATCATCGCGTCCTGATCGCACGCTGTGAAGGAGCCTCTGTGGCCCTCGGCCTGGATCTTCCGGTCTGTGATGGTGTCCTGAACGCGTCGTTGGCGACGGTGAACGTCGCGAACGCGTCGTTCAGGACACCGGCGGCGGTGTGGCCGGGCGCCACGCTCCTTTGCCGCGAACGCTCCGTTCGGGACCTTGAGCGTCGGGAACGGAGCGTTCGCGACGCTCAAGGCCGCCCACGCCTGCCGGTGTCTTCAAGTCCGGTCTTCCTGGCGGTCACACCTTCGCGGCCCCGTAATCCACAAAGGACAGTGGCGTCCGTGTAACGAGGACACTTTCCGCGGAGCGGCTAGAGCGGCGGGCGGACGCGCCGGTTGCGGACGGCGTCCTCGCCGCCGAAGCGGCCGATGATCGCCGTGAGAAGAGCCTGCGCGTCGGCGATCCGTGCCTCGCCGAACTCGTCGATCAGTTCACGCTGAAGCGACTTCCTCAGCGCGCGAGTCTCCTTGATCGCCTTTCGCGCGTGCTCGGTGAGATGCAGCAGCCGCGTGCGAGCGTCCTGAGGGTCGGGCTCACGGCGAAGCAAGCCACGTCGTTCGAGATCGGCTACGGCCTTCGAGGCGGCTTGCTGCGTCACGCCCATCCGTTCGGCGAGGGACGAGATCGACAGGGGAGCGGCGAGCACGTGCTGGAACACCACGCCGTCGTTGAACCGCAGGTCCTCGAATCCTTGCGCGGTCAGCCTTCGCCGGAGTTCGTCCGTCATCGTCCAGCCGGCGAACAGGGCGGCGAGTGACAGGTCGAGCTCGGGTGCCGTAGGATGCACAACCATGGTTGTGGAATCTAGCACGGCGCCCGGTGCGCTGCTCGACGAGTTCGTCCGGGTCGCCCACCGGATCGTGTGGTGCACGCTGGTGACGGTCGATCGGCGCGGGCGCCCGCGGTCGCGGGTCGTGCATCCGATCTGGGAACGGACCGGCGACACCGTGACGGGCTTCGTCTTCACCCGGCCGACTCCGCTGAAACTGGCCCATCTGGAGCGGACGCCGTTCGTGTCCTGCTCGTACTGGGACCCCGCGCACGAGGTCGCCGTCGCCGAGTGCGCGGCGGAGCTGCTCGACGACGAGCCCGTCCGCGAACACGTCTGGCAGCTCTTCGCCGCCGCGCCGGAACCACTCGGCTACGACCCGAAGATCCTCGGCGCGCGCGACCACCGGGACCCGGCGATCCGCGTGCTGCGCCTGACGCCGTGGCGGCTCAGCTGTTCGGACGGGACCGGGGGCCGGGCCTGGCGGGCGGCGGGCTGAACAGGCGTCAGGCGGCGCCGACGCGTCGTTCGAACACCAGGCCCTCGGCGGCGCGGAGCCCGACGCTGATCGCGCCGGTCAGCACGCCGTCCTCGCCGAGTTCGCCCTGCACGACGGCCGGGACGAGCGGGGTGAACGCGCGCAGCGCCCGGTCGATCGGCTCCAGCAGCAGATCCGCGGCCGTGCCCATGCCACCGCCGAGCACGATCAGCTCGGGGTCGATCACAGCCGCGACGGACGCCACGGTGTAGGCCAGCCGGTCGGCCTCCGCCTCGACGGCACGCTGCGCCAGCTCGTCGCCTTCGCGGGCGAGACGGAACACCTCGCGAGCCGATTTCGCCGATCCCAGGCCGAGTTCCCGCGCCCCGCGCACGACGGACTGGGCGGCCGTGGCCTCCTCCAGATGACCGCGCGCGGGCGGCTCGCCCGGTTCGTCGGCCGAGCGGAGCTGCCCGTACGGGAGGTAGCCGATCTCCCCGGCGGCGCCGGTGGCGCCACGGAAGACCTGGCCGTCGACCATCATGCCCATGCCGACGCCGGTGCCGATCGTGATGCAGCCGAACACCGACGCGCCGCGGGCCGCGCCGCTCTCCCATTCGCCGACGGCGGTGAGGTTCGCGTCGTTCTCCACCATCAGCTCGGGGCCGAGCACGGCTTCGAGGTCGTCGAGCAGCCCGGCGCGTCCCCAGCCGGGCAGGTTCGGTGCGTGCCGGAAGCAGCGCCGCGCCGGATCGGCGACACCGGGCGAGCCGAGCACGCGCACCACGATGTCGTCGGCGGTGAGGCCCGCGTCGGAGATCGTGTCGGCCGCGATCTTGCCGACCGCCGACACGAGCGCGTTGCCGGAGCGGGCCGTGTTCCGCTCGTCCCGACGCGCGACCATCGTCCGGCCCAGATCCGACACGGCCACCCGGATGTGCTCCCGGCCGATGTCCACGCCCAGCACGTATCCCGCGGTCGGATCCGCTTCGTAGAGCACCGCGGACCGGCCGGTGCCGGTGGAGGTGTGCCCGGTCGGGCGGGCCAGCCCGGCGGCTTCGAGCGCGAGCAGCGCCTGGCTCACCGTCGGCTTGGACAGCCCGGTGTCCTTGGCCACCTGGGGCCGGGTCGCCGGGCCGCCGCGGCGCAGCAGATCCAGCACCGCCCGCTGGTTGATCTTGCGCATCCCGGCGGGCGTGCCGACCGGCGGAGTGTCTACGCCAACCACCAGAGCCCGCTTCCTGTCGAAGGTATAGGTACTGCCAAGTTATCCGGCCGCGCCGCCTCTTGGGTAAGAAACCTTCCTTTCGGCCCGTGCCGGGTGAGGGAACAGACACTCCCGGCGCGTCGTTGAACGCGATATGAGCACGGCGGGACGCGGCCGGGTCCGCGTGGCACCAGGGGCGAAACGGGTCCGGGCCTACCTCGGCGGGCAGGTGGTGGCGGATACCGTCCACCCCTTGCTGGTGTGGGAAGTTCCTTACTACCCAACGTATTACTTCCCTCGCGCCGACGTCGTGACCGCACTGCTGACCCCCTCCGGGAACACGGTGCGGTCACCGAGCCGGGGAGAGGGTGTTCTTGCGACGATAAGCGCAGGCGGCGCCGAAGCGGTGGACGCCGCGCTGGAGTATCCGGATTCCCCGATTCCCGAACTCCGCGGCCACATCCGGCTCGAGTTCGCCGCGATGGACGCGTGGTTCGAGGAGAACGAGGAGATCTTCACCCATCCACGGGACCCGGGGGTGCGGGTGGACATCCTGCCGAGCTCCCGGCACGTCCGGATCGAGGTCGGCGGGGTGACCGTCGCGAACACGATGCGCCCGTCGCTGCTGTTCGAGACCGGCCTGCCCACCCGGTACTACCTGCCCAGGACGGACATCCGGCTCGACCTGCTCGAGCACACCGAGACCGTGACGCATTGCCCGTACAAGGGCGCGGCCGAGTACTGGTCCGTCCGGGCCGGTGGCGAGCTGCACACCGACCTCGCCTGGAGCTATCCGGCGCCGCTGCCGGAGAGCGCCCGGATCGCGGGCCTGATCGCCTTCACCGACGAACGCGTGGACGTCTACGTCGACGGCGTCCTGCAGGAGCGCCCGAAGACCAAGTTCGGCTGACTCAGGCGGCGTGACGGCCGCTGGCGTGACGCCGCGACCCGGGCCGTGGGCGGGGACGCGCGACCGGACCGGCGGTGTCCGTCGCGGAGACGTCGGCGCCGCCCGCGCCGTCGGACACGGCCGTGGGCAGCGGGCTGTGCCGGCCGCGATGCTGCCGGTGCACGGCGTAGAGCAGGGCGAGGCCGAGCACCACCAGCGTGTGCGTGAGAACCCGGCCCGCGGTGACCTGACCGGCGAACAGATCCCCGGTGGACACCCCGAACAGGACGACGACGAAGCCGGTGAGCAGCGGCAATTGGCCCGACGCCGTCTTCGGCCGGAAGGTGGCCCACAGCAGGCCGACGCCCACCGCGAGGTTCCACGCGCCGCTCTCGTGCGCGAGGTGCCCGGCCAGCTGGACCGGGTCGTGCAGGTGATGCGCGTCGCCGCTGCCGAGCAGCTGGGCGAAGGCCAGCGCGAGCTGGGCGACCGCGACCACGCCCAGCGCGATCCGCAGCGGCCAGCCCTCCCCGCTGGGCGCGGGGGCGCGGTCGAGAATGGCGGCGGTGAGGTCCGGGACCGGCGGGGCCGGGCGCAGCAACAGCCCGCGGTTCAGGCGCTCGGCCTCGGCGGACCACGTCCGGCACGCCGCGCATCCGGCCAGGTGGCGGTCGACGGCCCCGGGCGGGCCTGGTTCGGTCTCGCCGTCGATCCTCGCCGACAGCCCTTCACGGCATTCTTCGCACCTCACCTCCCAGTAGTCGGACGCCGGGGCCGCGCGGTTCCCGCCGTCGTCCTCCTCGCTGCTATTTTCAGTCCATGCCCGGTGCGCGCAGCAGCGAAGACGACGAACGGACCACCGCGCTGGCGCTCGCCGCCGGCCGCGGGGACCGGCGTGCGCTGGAGGAATGGGTGCGGGCCACCCAGGCCGACGTGTGGCGCTTCCTCGCGCACCTCGCCGACGCCGGTGCCGCCGACGACCTCACCCAGGAGACCTACCTCCGGGCCTTCGGCAGCTTGCGCCGGTTCGCCGGGCGCTCGTCGTCGCGGACCTGGCTGCTGTCCATCGCCCGCCGCGTCGTCGTCGACCAGCTGCGTTCGGCGGGTGCCCGGCCGAGGATCGCCGACACGGACTGGGAGAGCGCCGCGGAACGGCGGAGCGCCCGCACCACGGCCGCCGGGTTCGAAGACCTCGTCGAGCTGCGGATGCTGCTCGACGGCCTGGACCCGGAACGGCGCGAGGTGCTCGTGCTGACCCAGGTGCTCGGGCTGAGTTACGCCGAGGTCGCCGACGTCTGCGGCTGCCCCGTCGGCACCGTGCGCTCGCGGGTCGCGCGGGCCAGGGACGATCTGCTCGACGCCGCCCGCGAGCGCGGGCACGACGTCGGCTGACCGTCCTTTCCGGACGGATCCGGTGAGTCAGAGGCGGGCGAACAGCTCGCGCGTCCGGTCTTGTTCGGACGGTTCGCCGAACGGCATGACCAGAAGCTCCGTGGCACCGGCGTCTTCCAGCTCACGGACGCGGGCGAGGACGTGCTCCTCGTCGCCTGCCAGCACCGCGTCGGGAATGCCCGCGTAGCCGTCGCGGTCCAGGATCGCGCGGTAGGCGGGCACCCCGGTCGCGGCGCCGTAGCGGTCTTGAATCCAGTCGAGCCGGGCCCCGGGATCGTTCGTGACGCAGATCAGCTGGGCGGAGATCACCCGCGGCGCGGGTCGCCCGGCACCGGCCGCGGCTCCCGTGAGCGTCGGCACGACGAACTCCGCCAGCGAACGCGGTCCCGCCCACACGGTGGTCGCGCCGTCCGCGTGGGCGCCGCTGACGCGTAGCGACGCGGGGCTGACCGCGCCGACGACCACCGACGGCGGTTCGGCGTTCGGGATTTCGGCGCCGCCCACCGCGGTGATCGTCTCGCCGTGGAAATCCGCCTTTTCCCCGCGCAGCACCGGATCCAGCGCCTGGAGGTACTCGCGCAGATGCCGGATCGGCCGGTCGAACGAGTAGCCGAATTCGCCTTCGACGACGTGCCGGTGGCTGACGCCGACGCCGAGGTTGACCGGCGAGCCGGTCGCGGCCTGGAGCGTCCGGGCTTGCGCGGCGAGGGTGATCGGATGCCGGGGGTAGGTCGGCACCACGGAGGTGCCCAGTTCGACGCCGGGGACTGCGGCGCCGATCGCGGCCAGCGCGGTGAGGGCGTCCCAGCTCCCGCGCTGCGCCAGCCAGATCGAGCGGTAACCGAGATCGGCGGCAGTGCGGGCTTGTGCGATCAGGTCCGCGAAGGACACGTCGAGTTCGTCGAGCAGGATTCCGGTGCGCATGGGCGTTTTCCTAGCTGTAGGCGCGCCTCAGGCGGGCGCGGTCGAGTTCGGCGGCTTCGGTGAAGATCGCGACGGCGCGGGGCGCGATCGCGTGGACTTTCGTCATCGAGGGGCTGCCCGAAGGGGTGAACGCGTGGGCGACCGTGTCGGCCAGCAGCGCGGCCGCCGCGGCGGGATCGCCGGCCTGTGGCGTGAGCAGGAACCCGTGCAGCAAAGCGCGGTACGCGACGGCGATCTCCTCCACCGGCCGGTCCGTCCGAAGTAGACGGTGAGCGGCCAGCAGGCGCAGGTAGTCCTCGAACAGCTCGTCGTGCCGCGGGTCGAGTTCGCCGTGGAGCTTGGGCAGGAGCTTGCCGAGCGTGCCGGCGTCGGCGGCGTATCCGGCGTACAGGAGGGGGCGGTTGACGACGTTGGTGAACTGGACCTCGGTCAGCCGGGGCAGCAGCGCCACCCGTGGATCCGCTTCGAGCGCGCGCACCAGGTCTTCCATCGTCCGCGCGCCTTCCCGTTGCAACACCGCGAGAAACAGTGCCTCGCGGGTCTTCCAGTGCAGGTAGAGCGTGCCCTTGCCGACGTCGGCGTGGTCGGCGACGTCTTCCACGGTGGTGCGCCGGTAGCCGACGCGCAGCAGGAGGTCGGCGGCGGCGTCGAGGATGCGTTCGGCGCGGTCCGCCCGCGACTCGGCTGGAGGCATGGGATGAGCATATGACCAGATTCGAAATTTGGTCAAACGTCGGCCCGGCGAATCTCAGCGGACGGGAACGGCGCGCGCCGCTACTGTCGGCGCATGTCGTTCACCGGCCTCGATGCCTGGCTCGCCGATCGCGCCGCCGCCGACCTCTTCTCCGGCGTGGTGCTGATCCGCCGTGGCGACGAAACGATGTTCTCGGGTGCCTACGGGTGGGCGAGCCGTCGCTGGCGCGTGCCGAACACGCTCGCGACGCGGTTCGACACCGCGTCCGTCACGAAGCTCTTCACCTCGGTGGCCGCGCTGCGGCTGGCCGACGAGGGACGGCTGGATCTCGGCGCGCCGATCACCGAGCTCGTCGACCTGGCCGGGACGGCGATTTCGCCCCGGGTGACCGTGCGGCACCTGCTCACGCACACGTCCGGCATCGCCGACGACGCGGACGAGGAAGCAGGGGAAAGCTACGAAGCCCTGTGGCTCGAAAAGCCGGTGTACACGGTCACGCGAGCACGCGATTATCTGCCGAATTTCGCTGACAAGGAGCCGAATTTCGCGCCAGGCGAAGGCTGCCGGTACTGCAACGCCGGATACCTGCTCGTGGGCATGGCGATCGAGGAGATCACCGGAACCGAGTACCGCCAGCACATCCGCGACGTCGTGTTCGCCCGCGCGGGCATGGCGGACTCGGATTTCTTCGACCGGCGTGATCCCGCCCCGGACGTCGCCGAGGGCTGGGATCCCGTCCTCGACACGGAAGGCACGATCACTGGCTGGCGGCAGAACATCTTCAGCTATCCGCCCATCGGCGCACCCGACGGCGGCGCACATTCCACTGTGGACGATCTCGTGCGCTTCCTGCGTGCCGTGCGCGGGGGCGAGCTGCTGTCCCCCGAACGCACCGCGCAGTTCCTCACTCCACAGGTCCGCCACGACGAAAACGTTTGGTACGGCTTCGGCCTGGAATTCACCCTCGGCCGCGACGGCGGGGTCTGGAACTACTACAAGGACGGCGGCAACACCGGGGCGTGCTCCCTGGCCCGGCACTACCCGGCGCCCGGCCTCGACGTCGTGATGCTCTCGAACCTCACCACCGGCGGCCTGGCCGTGATCCGCGAACTCGACCGCCGGATCAGGGCGCTATAGCTTGCGGGCCTCGATCAGGAAGCGGTGGTGGGTCATGGTCCAGACGCCGTCGGCGACGATCCGCTCGTGCAGGGCGGCGAGCCGCTCGCGGTACCGCTCGACGTCGAAACCCGGCACGATCCAGATCACCTTGCGCAGGTAGAGGACCACAGCGGCGACGTCGAAGAACTCCACCCGGCGGACGGTGGTCCGCAGATCGGTCACGGTCAGGCCCGCGGCCTCGGCGGCGGCCTTGGCCCCTTCGGCGCCGAAGGTCGGGTCAGCGGGGTCCGAGGGCGGGCAGGAACCCATCATGAACTCGGTCAGCTCGGCGGCCGAGGGCCCGCCGACGTGCTGGGCGAAGTACGTCCCGCCGGGCATGAGCACCCGGGCGACCTCCGGCCAGGGGACGAACGTCGGATGGCGGGTCGTGACGAGGTCGAACGTGGCGCCGGGGAACGGCAGCGGAGCGTCGTTCGGGACCTCGTGGACCTCGCCGCCGAGCGGGGCCAGCGTCTCCCGCGCGCGGCCGACGTTCGGTGGCCAGCCCTCGGTGGCGACGAGGACCGGCGGCGGCTTCGGGATCTCCGCCAGCACCTCGCCGCCACCGGTCTGCAGGTCGAGCGCCGCCGACGCCCGCGCCATCCGCTCGCCGAGCAGCCGGGAGAACCCCCACGGCGGCCGTTCCTCGGTGGCGCGGCCGGCGAACCAGGAGAAGTCCCAGCCCTCGGTCGGCTGCGCGGCCCCTTCGGCGATGAGGTCCTCGAACGTCGTGCTCATGACGTCATCGTCGATGGCGCGACGAACACTCGCAACGGATTTCCGGGCGCGTCAGCCGTCGGTGGAACGCTTCCACAGGTTGATGCCGCTTTCGGTGGCGTACTGGTCGATTTCGGCCAGTTCCCCGGCGGTGAACTCGAGGTTCGCGAGCGCGCCGACGTTGTCCTCCAGCTGCTTGACGCTGCTGGCCCCGATCAGCACCGACGTCATCCGCGGATCCCGCAGCGCCCACGCGAGTGCGAGCTGGGCGAGCGTCTGTCCACGGCGGACGGCGATCTCGTTCAGCGCGCGCACCTTGGCGAGCGCCTCCTCGGTCAGCGTGTCCGGATTGAGGGATTTCCCTTGCGCGGCACGGGAATCCGCCGGGATGCCGCCGAGGTAGCGGCCGGTGAGCACGCCCTGGGCGAGCGGCGAGAAGGCGATGCAGCCCGCGCCGGCGGTCTCCAGCGTGTCGAGCAGCTTGTCGGTTTCGAGCCAGCGGTTGAGCATCGAGTACGACGGCTGGTGGATGAGCAGCGGCGTGCCCAGCTCGCGCAGCAGCCGCGCGGCCTCGGCCGTCCGCTCGGAGTTGTACGAGGAGATGCCGACGTAGAGCGCTTTCCCGGAGCGGACGGCCCGGTCCAGCGCGCCGACGGTCTCTTCGAGCGGGGTTTCCGGGTCGAAGCGGTGCGAGTAGAAGATGTCGACGTAGTCCAGCCCGAGCCGCCCCAGCGACTGGTCGAGCGAGGCGAGCAGGTACTTGCGCGAACCCCATTCGCCGTACGGGCCCGGCCACATGTCGTACCCGGCCTTGGTGGAGATCACCAGCTCGTCGCGATACGGCCGGAAGTCGGTGGCCAGCAGCCGCCCGAAGTTCTCCTCCGCCGAGCCGTACGGCGGGCCGTAGTTGTTCGCCAGGTCGAAATGCGTGATGCCGAGGTCGAACGCGCGGCGCGCGATGTCGCGCTGCGTCTGCAAGGGACGGTCGTGGCCGAAGTTGTGCCACAGGCCCAGCGAGATCGCGGGCAGCTTCAGCCCGGAGCGCCCACAGCGTCGGTAGGGGATCGATTCGTATCGGCCGGGAGCCGCAACATAGGTCACGCGGCCGATGCTAGCCCGCCCTGGCACGCGCGGCGGTCCGGTACAGTCCGGGGTGAGCGAGCGCTTAGGAGGTCGCGTGGGCACCGGATTCTTCTCCTCCGTCGACGACGTGTCGGCGAAG
The DNA here is from genome assembly GCF_042739895.1 of Amycolatopsis sp. NPDC059021. Lineage (NCBI taxonomy): Bacteria > Bacillati > Actinomycetota > Actinomycetes > Pseudonocardiales > Pseudonocardiaceae > Amycolatopsis > Amycolatopsis sp. NPDC059021. The sequence continues at coordinate 38,758 of NZ_JBHYIQ010000053.1, read as the reverse complement.
CTGGCCGAGGTCGGCTACCTGGCCTCGCCCGCCGTGGCGACCACGGTGTTCCTCGCCGACCGGCTCGGCAAGCCGCTGCTCGTCGAGGGCCCGGCCGGGGTCGGCAAGACGGAGCTGGCCAAGGCCGTCGCGCAGGTCAGCGGCTCGCGGCTGGTGCGGCTCCAGTGCTACGAGGGCATCGACGAGGCCCGCGCGCTTTACGAGTGGAACCACGCGAAGCAGCTGCTGCGGATCACCGCCGGCCGGGACGAGACGTGGGAGGAAGCGCGCACCGACATCTTCGGCGAGGAGTTCCTGCTGCGCCGTCCGCTGCTGACCGCGATCTCCGGGACCGAGCCGACCGTCCTGCTCATCGACGAGACCGACAAGGCCGACATGGAGGTCGAGGGCCTGCTGCTGGAGGTGCTCGGCGACTTCCAGGTGACCGTCCCCGAACTGGGCACGATCACCGCCTCCCGCCGCCCGTTCGCGGTGCTGACCTCCAACGCGACGCGGGAGCTGTCCGAGGCGCTGCGGCGGCGGTGCCTGTTCCTGCACATCGACTTCCCGGACGAGGAGCTGGAGCGTGACATCGTCCGGCTCAAGGTGCCGGGAATCAACGACGTCCTCGCCGACTCGGTGGTCCGGGTCGTCGCCGCGCTGCGGGCGATGGACCTGCGGAAACTGCCCTCGGTGGCGGAGACCATCGACTGGGCGCGCACGCTGCTCGCGCTCGGCGCCGACACACTCGACGACCAGGTCGTCCGCGAGAGTCTCGGTGTCGTGCTCAAGCACCAGGACGACATCGCGAAAGCGGGTGCGGGCCTGCGGCTCGACGAGGTACTGGACGCGTCGTGACCACGGGTGTTCCGGAGCGGCTGACGGCGTTCGTGCGGGCGCTGCGGGGCCAGGGCATCCCGGCGGGGCCCAGCGAGACGATCGACGCGGCGGCCGCGCTGGAGGTGCTCGGCTTCGCCGACCGGGAGCTGATGCGGGAAGGCCTGGCGGCCGCGCTGGTCCGCCGGGGCGGGCAGCGCTCGGTCTTCGACGCGACTTTCGACGTCTACTTCCCGGCCGGGGTCGGCGTACCCGAACGGGCCCGCGAGGACCGGCCCGAAAACCTCGAAGAGCTGCGTGACCAGCTCGCCGCCGCGCTCGCCGAGGACGACCAGCAGACCTTGGCGCAGCTCGCCGGGGTCGCCGTCGACATGCTGGGTTCCTACGGCGTCGCCTCCGGCCCGGGTGGCGGTTGGTCGGCGCACCAGACGCTGGACCGGCTCCAGCCACAGACGTTGATCGTGCGCGTGCTCGCCGCGATCCGGGCGGGCGGCGCCCGCGGCGACGCGTTCACCGACCGGCTGGAGCGGGACGAGGTCCGGCGGCGGGTCGAAGGGTTCCGCGGTCAGGTCCGCACCGAGGCCCGCCGTCGCGCGGCGGAGGTCCGCGGCCGCGAGCGCGTCGCGAAACACGCGATCCCGCCCGCCGCCGACCGCGTCGACTTCCTCATCGCCAGCCGCAGCCAGCTCGCCGAGCTGCGCCGCACCATCCAGCCGTTGTCCCGCAAGCTCGCGACCCGGCTGGCCGCGCGGCGCCGGGCGGCCAGCCGCGGGCAGATCGACCTGCGGCGCACGTTGCGCCGTTCGCTGTCCACCGGGGGAGTGCCGGTGCGTCCCGCGTTCCGGCACCGGCGCCCGGCCCGGCCGGAAATCGTGCTGCTGTGCGATATTTCCGGTTCCGTGGCGGGCTTCGCCAACTTCACCATGCTGCTCGTGCAGGCGCTGCGCGATCAGTTCAGCAAAGTACGCGTGTTCGCCTTCGTCAACTGCACCGACGAAGTCACCGGACTGGTCACCGGCGGCGACGCCGATCCGGAACAACTCGGCACGCGCATCCTCACCGAGGCCGAGGTCGCCCGCTGGGACGGGCACAGCGACTACGGCGACGCGCTCCAGCAGTTCGAGGAGGACTGGGCGGACGCCGTCGGGCCGCGGACGTCGGTGCTGATCCTCGGCGACGCCCGCACGAACGGCGGCGATCCGAACCTCGACGCGCTCCGCCGGATCCGCGGCCGCGCGCGGCACGTGTTCTGGCTCAACCCGGAACGGCGGGCGCTGTGGTCCACAGGGGACTCGGCGGCGCTGGACTACGCCGAACTGGTGGAAATGCACGAGTGCCGGACCGTGCAGCAACTGTCCACTTTGGTCACCCGGCTGCTGCCGGTCTAGGCGGCGCGGCGTGGAACTGAGGCAGCTCAGGTACTTCGTCACGGTCGCCGAGGAACTGCACTTCGGCCGGGCCGCCGAACGGCTGCACGTCGTCCAGCCCGCGGTGAGCCAGCAGATCCGGCGGCTGGAACGGGAACTCGGCGCCGAACTGCTGGACCGCTCGCCACGGCGCGTGCGGCTCACCGAGGCGGGGCGGGTGTTCCTGCCCGAGGCCCGCGCGGTGCTCGCGGCCGAGGAGCGCGCGAAGGCCGTCGTCGCGGAGTTCACCGGCGGCCGCACCGCGACCGTCCGGCTGGGTACCAGCACCGGCCTCGGCGATCACCTGGACCGGGTGCTGGACGCGCTCGCCGAGCTGGCGCCGGGCACCGGCGTCGAGCTGGTGTCCGCGGCGACGCAGGCCCGCCTGGACCGTGTCGCGAATGGACAGCTCGACGCGGCCTTGATCCGTGGTGCGCGGGAACATCCCGGCGTGCGGCTGATCCCGGTGTGGCAGGACCCGCTGGTGGTCGCGCTCTCCGCCCGGCATCCGCTCGCCGCCGGGCCGGACGTGGCACTGGCCGACCTCGCCGGCCTGCCGCTGCGGCTGGTTTCGCGGCGGGACAACGCCCCGCTCGTCGATCTCGTCGTTTCCGCCTGCCACGAAGCCGGATTCACGCCCGCGTTCGACGGGCGGACGAGCAGCCTGCAGGACACCCACGCCGCGATCGGCGCCGGCGAGCCACTGTGGACGGTCATCTACGCCGCGCACGCCCGGCAGCTCGCCACCGGGCGGGTGGCGTTCCGGCCCGTGCGGGACGCGCGGCTGGTGATGCCGACGGCGCTGGCGGTCCGCGCGGACGATCCCACCCCGCACCTCGACGTGCTGCTCGCGGCCTGTGCCGCGCTGGACGATCACGATCGCTGATCGCTGCGCGTACGGACCGGATCTTGGTCGGGGGCCGGGATTCCGGTGGACTGGGGTCAGCCCGGCGGAGACCGGGGGAACGACCAGGAAGTGACCCGATCATGCCCATCGTGACCGTCCAGCAAGGACCCCGCGACATCGAACTCAAGCGGGAGCTGGTCCGCCGCGTCACCGACGCGTTCGTCGACGCGCTGAAGGTGCCGGCCGAAAGTGTTCAGGTCTGGATCCAGGAGGTGCCCACCGACAGCTGGGGCATCGGGGGCACGCTCACCGCGGACAAGTAGCGCCCCGCGCCGTCCGGGGGGGGGCGGCGCGGCGGGGGGGGGGGCGGGCGGCGCGCGCGCGGGCGGGGGGCGCGCGCC
>NZ_JBHYIQ010000053.1:27568-35278 GCF_042739895.1 Amycolatopsis sp. NPDC059021 | reverse complement strand
CCCCTGGCGCCCCCGGCCCCGCGGGGGGGGGGGGGGGGGGGGGCGCCTCCCGCCCGTCGGGGTCCTGCCCCCGCCGCCCCGGGCGGGTCCCCGGCACCCTCGGCGAGAAACCTCGAAGTGGTCGTCAGGGTGTCGCGAGCCAGGCGTCGATGTCCGCGTGAGCGGCCTTTTTCGTTGCCACAGGGGCGAAAGAGGCGTCGATGCTCGCGCGTGCCAGGTTCGCCAGCGTGGTGTCGTCGTAGCCGAACGTGGCGCGAGCTCGGGCGTACTCGTCGGTGAGGGTGGTGCCGGTGATCGAGGGGACGTCGGTGTTGAGCGTGACCGTGAGACCCGCGTCGATCAGCCGGGGGAGTGGATGCTCGGCGAGCGAGGGGACGAGCCCGAGCGTCACGTTCGACGACGGGCAGACTTCCAGCGCGATGCCCTCGTCCCGGGCGCGGGCGACCAGTTCGGGGTCTTCGAGGATCCGGATGCCGTGGCCGAGCCGTTCGGAGCGGCCGACGTCGAGCGCCTCGCGGATCGAGTCCGGGCCGGCGTCCTCGCCCGCGTGGTGCACGAGATGCAGCCCGGCGGCGTGCGCTTGGTCGCACACCGTGGCGAACGGGGCTATCGGGTACTTTTCCTCGCCCGCCATGCCGATGCCGAGCACTCCTTCGTCCGCGTGACGCAGCGCGAGGTCGAGAGTGCGCTGTGCCCGCTCGACCGAGCGGCGGCGTGAGTGGTCCAGCAGGACCCGCCATTCCAGGCCGTGCTCGGTGCCGCCTTTGGACAGTCCTTTGAGGACGGACGCGAGCGGCATGTCCGGCTCGCCGAGACGCTCCGCGTGCGACGCGGCGGTGAACGTCACCTCGGCGTAGCGGGTGCCCTGCGCGGCCTCGTCCTCGCAGAACTCGCGGGCGATCCGCTCGAAGTCCTCCGGGCGGCACAGACATTCGCGGAGCAGCGCGTTGTAGTCGGCGAAATCGCGGAAGCCGGTGAACGCCGGGGCTTCTCTGGGGACGTCGATCCCGTTGGCCGTTCCGATCTCCCACAGGGTCTCCGGCCGGATCGTGCTCTCGAGGTGGATGTGCAGATGAGCCTTGGGCAAGGTCGCGAGATCCCGCATGGCCGTGATCCTGCCCGATCGGGGCGGGCGGGCGCGCGGGATTATCCGACCCGCAACCCTGGGGTTGCGCCTCGCGGTCGTATGTGCAACTCTGGGGTTGCACTCGAACGCCGCAACGGAAGGAACGTCATGGTCAAGGACCGGATCGAACAGGAGATCGTCATCGACGCGCCCGTGGAGCGGGTGTGGGCGGTGCTGACCGAGCCCGAGCACGTCGGGCAGTGGTTCGGCCACGGCGAGCCCCCGCCGATCGACCTGCGCCCCGGCGGTGTCATGCGGCTGGACCACGGGGAGCACGGCCAGTTCCCCACCGTGTTCGTCGAGGTCGAGGCGCCGCGGTACCTTTCATACCGCTGGGCGAGCGGATTCCCCGGTGAGCTGGCGACCGAGTCGAATTCGACGCTCGTGGAGTTCACGTTGTCGCCGGAAGGGGACGGGACCCGGCTGAACGTGGTGGAGAGCGGCTTCGCCCAGCGGCCCCAGGCCGCCGGCCCCGCGCGGGACGACTCCTACGAGAGTCACGAGGGCGGCTGGTCGGAGGTCCTCGCCGCGGTGCGGAAGCGGTCCGAGAAACTGGCGGTATGACGCGTGATCCCGGTACCGGCTCCGTCGAGGAGGTGCTCGCCGCGCTGGCCGACCCCACCCGGCGGCAGCTCCTCGACCGGCTCGCCGCGCACACCTCGGCGACGGCGACGCAGCTGGCCGGGGAACTGCCGGTGAGCCGTCAGGCCGTGGTCAAGCACCTGGCGGTGCTCGACCAGGCCGGTCTCGTCACCGGGCACCGCGACGGCCGCGAACGCCGCTATCAGGTCCGGCCGGACGCGCTCGCCGACACCGCGCGCTGGCTCGATCACCTCGCCGCGCGCTGGGCGAAGCGGCTGGACGCCATCAAGCGGATCGCCGAGTCCGGCTGATTCCGCGCCGGGAACCCCGGGTACCCCGCTTCGCGTTGGAGAGGGTGAGACGCGATGCAGGAGGAGACGACGACCATGGGATTTCTGAAGAAGCTGACCGTCGTGGCGGGTGCGGCCACCGCGGCACGCGCGTACGCGAAGAAGAACCCGGAGAAGGTGAACCAGTTCGTCGGCAAGGCCGCCAAGTTCGTCGACGAGAAGACCAACGGCAAGTACCACGAGCAGATCGGCGGCGCCGTCCGCAAGGTCAACGGCGTCACCGGCAAACCCGCGCCCGAGGCCTGACCGGCTTCCCTGGAGTCGGCTTGCGTACTGGAAAGGTCCGCTCGCGTACCCCGGGAGTCGGCGGGCGAGCCGACTGCCCGGGTACGTGAGCCGACTGGCTAGGTACGCGAGTTCGCCGGTCAGCCGGCGAGGGTGTCGAGGACCTGCTGGCCGTATTTGGCGAGTTTGTTCTCGCCGACGCCGTTGACCGTGCCGAGTTCGGCCAGGGTGGTGGGGCGGTCGGTCGCGATCTGGCGCAGGGTCGCGTCGTGGAAGATGACGTACGCGGGCACGCCCTGCTCCTTCGCGGCCGCGGCCCGCCAGGCCCGCAGCCGTTCGAACAGCGGCGCGGCTTCGGCGGGCATCTCGACGGCCGCGGCGGCGCGGCGAGCCGGTTTCGCGGCCTTCGCGGCACGCTCCGGTTCGCGGCGCAACATCACCTCGCGTTCGCGGTTCAGCACCGACGCGCTGGCCTCGGTGAGCACCAGCGAACCGTAGTCGCCTTCGACCGCGAGCAGGCCCTGCGCCAGCAGCTGCCGGACGACGGCACGCCACTCCGGCTCCCGCAGTTCCGTGCCGATCCCGAACACCTTCAGCGTGTTGTGCTGGAACTGCTGGACCTTCGGGGTCTCCTTGCCGAGCAGGATGTCGATGATCTGCCCGGCGCCGAACTTCTGCCGCCGCTCGTTGCGCAGGCGCACCACCGTGGACAGCAGTTTCTGCGCGGGGATCGTGCCGTCCCACTTCTCCGGCGGGGCGAGGCAGGTGTCGCAGTTGCCGCACGGCCCGGCCTTTTCCCCGAAATAGCCGAGAATCTGCACCCGGCGGCATTCCACCGTCTCGCACAGCGCGAGCATCGCGTTGAGATGGCGGGCCTGCAGCCGGCGGTGCGCTTCGTCGCCCTCGGAGTTGTCGATCATCTTGCGCTGCTGCACGACGTCCTGCAGGCCGTAGGCGAGCCATGCGGTCGACGGCAGCCCGTCGCGCCCGGCGCGGCCGGTTTCCTGGTAGTAGCCCTCGACCGATTTCGGCAGGTCCAGATGCGCGACGAACCGGACGTCCGGTTTGTCGATCCCCATGCCGAACGCGATGGTGGCGACCACGACCAGCCCGTCCTCGCGCAGGAACCGCGCCTGGTTGTGCGCGCGGGTCCGCGCGTCCAGCCCGGCGTGGTAGGGCACCGCGGGAATTCCGTTGGTCACCAGGAAATCCGCGGTCTTCTCCACCGAATTCCGGGACAGGCAGTAGACGATCCCGGCATCGCCCTTGTGCTCGGTGCGCAGCAGCTCCAGCAGCTGCCGCTGCGGCGAGTTCTTGCCGACGATCCGGTACTGGATGTTGGGCCGGTCGAAGCTCGCGACGAAGTGGCGGGCGTCCTCGAGCTTGAGCCGGGTGGAGATCTCCTGGTGCGTGGCCTCGGTGGCGGTGGCCGTCAGCGCGATGCGCGGCACGTCCGGCCAGCGCTCGTGCAACGCGGACAGCGCCAGGTACTCCGGGCGGAAGTCGTGGCCCCACTGGGACACGCAGTGCGCCTCGTCGATGGCGAACAGCGAGATCTTGCCGCGGTCGAACAGCCGCGCCGTCGACTCCATCGCGAGCCGCTCCGGCGCCAGGTACAGCAGGTCGAGCTCGCCGTTGACGAATGCGTCCTCGACCTGCTGGCGCTGGGTGAAATCCTGGGTGGAGTTGAGGAATCCCGCGCGCACGCCGAGGTTGCGCAGCGCGTCGACCTGATCCTGCATCAGCGCGATGAGCGGGGAGACCACCACGCCGACGCCGGGGCGCACCAGCGCGGGGATCTGGTAGCACAGCGATTTCCCGCCACCGGTGGGCATCAGGACGAGCGCGTCGCCGCCGGCGACCACGTGCTCGACGATCGCGGCCTGGTCGCCACGGAACGCGTCGTAGCCGAACACCCGGTGCAGGGTGTCCAGCGCTTCACTCGGGGGAGCCGTCTCGGGGAGAGCCACCCGGCAGATTCTAGGCCCGGGGTCCGACAAGGCGGCCCAGCCGGGTGCGGCGTGCCGCGTTCAGCGCAGGATTTCCCAGTCCAGCACGCCTTTTTCCATTTTCGGCGGGTAGCGGCCGAACGCGGGCCCGCCGGTTTCGAGCGCGGTGGCGGTCTGGTCGAGCAGGTCGGTCAGGCTCGCGGGCCAGCGGTCGAAGTTCGCCGAACCTTCGTTGTCGTGTTCGCCGAGCCGCCCGGCATGGCCCCGCTGGTCAAGGAACAGCGAATTGCCGCCGCCGTCCTCGGCGAACGGCAGCCACTGGCCGTGCCACCACGAACCGGCACCGGAATCGATGCCCGGTTCGGCAAGCACGGTGCAGAGCGTTTTCGCGTTGCGGGCGATCTCGTCGATCGAACTCGGCGCGTAGAACGGCGGAAAAGTGAATCCGTCGCTGCCGCGTTGATCGAAACCACTGTGCCGACGCAGTGACGCGACGAGTTCCGCGGGGAAGGGCACGCCGATCTCCCGTTGCGCCGAGGCGAGACGGGTGAGATCCGCGGGCGGGCCGAGCCGGGTCGCGGGCGCGTGCGCGCCGAGCCAGCGTTCGATGCGTGCCCACGCGGCGTCCACCCTCGCCGACACGGCGGCCGGAACCTCGGGGAGCCGGTCCGGCCCCTGCCCGGCACGGCAGCCGGTGTCCTGCGGGACACCACGCGGCGGCGTCCGGATCGGCGTCGTCGGTCCGCCGCTGGACGGATAGCGCTGCGGTGTCATGGGTCCGGCTATCGCGCTCGTGACCGGTACCAGCAGGCCCTGGCCCGAACCGCCCGCGTGCCGGGTCGCCTCCTGCCGGACCACCGCGTAGACCAGCCCGCCCGCGATCACCAGGCTCGCCGTGACCACGACGATGGCCTGTCCCCGCCCCCTGCCCATGGGCACCGACTATGCCGCGCCACGGCACCCCGCACAATGGCCGGGTGGACACCTCTCTCCCGGTCCCCGATCTGGCCGCCTACCTCACCGGTACCTGGCGGCTGACGCGGGACATCGTCACCACCGGCGGCGCGGACGCGGGCGCGGTCACCGGCACGGCCACGTTCACCCCGGCCGAAGACGTCCTGATCTACGACGAAGAGGGCGAGTTGCGGCTCGGCGGCTTCGTCGGTCCCGTGACCCGCACGCTGCACTACCGCCTGGCCCGGCCGGAGCGTGCCGACGTGCATTTCGACCACGGCGGGTTCTTCCACGATCTGGACCTGAGCACGGGCCGGTGGTCGACCGAGCACCCGTGCCGTGCCGATCGCTACCACGGCGAGTTCCACATCCTCGACGACGGGCACTGGCGCCAGGAATGGACCGTGACCGGCCCGGCGAAGGACCACGTGATCGTCAGCCGGTTCGCCCGGCTGTAGCGCTCATCCGGCCTCTTCCGCGTCGCCGGGCTCGGCGTTTCCGGCGTGTTCGGCGGCCAGCCTGCGTTCGCGTTTGCCGCGGGCCAGTTCGGTCGCCAGCGCGTCGAGCGGGCCGGTCCAGAACCGCCGGTACCGGTCCAGCCAGCCGTCGATCTCCCGCAGCGGCGCGGGATCGACCGCGTACAGCCGCCGGGTGCCCTCGGCGCGGACGGTGGTGAAACCGTTCTCCCGCAGCACGCGCAGATGCTGCGACACCGCGGGCTGGGAGATCCCGAACTCGGCCCGCACCACCGCGGTGACGTCGCCCGAGCTCAGCTCGCCGTCGGCGAGCAGGTCGAGGATCCGGCGGCGGACCGGATCACCGAGGACGTCGAACGCGTGCATCCGGCAATTCTAAAAGCCCGCGCTTATGTAAGTCAACGCCGGGCCGTTCGGAGTCCACTGTGGACGATCACGCGTAGCCGTCGGTGCGGTGATCGGGCAGCCGCTGCGGCCCCGGCCCCTGTGCCCCGAGTTCGTCGCCGGGATTGGCGAGGCGGCAGCGGTTCAGCGACATGCAGCCGCAGCCGACGCAGTCGGTCAGCTGATCGCGCAGCTGCTCCATCGCCCGGATCCGCGCGGTGAGGTCCTTCTTCCAGCATTGGGAGATCCGGGCCCAGTCGGCGCGGTTCGGGGTGCGGTCCTCGGGCAGCAGCCCGAGCACCTCCCGGATGGCGGACAGCGGCATGCCCACGCGCTGGGACATCCGGATGAAGGTCACCCGGCGCAGCGTGTCCCGGCGGTAGCGGCGCTGGTTGCCCGCCGTCCGCTTGCTGCGGATGAGCCCTTCGTCCTCGTAGAACCGCAGTGCCGACGCCGGGACGCCGCTGCGCCGGGATAGTTCGCCGACGGTGAGGTCGGGCAGCTGGACGGTCGCGTTCGCCATGGGTCAGAGGATAACCCGGACCCGGGGCTTGACTTCAAGGGAGCTTGAAGTTCCAGGCTGATATCCAGATCGAGTTCCCTTGAGTTTCAGGAGGTTCGTGTGTCCGAGGTTCCCGTCCGGCTCGCTGTCGTCGTCGGCAGTGTCCGGGAAGGACGGTTCGCCCCGGTGGTCGCCGACTGGTTCGCCGCCGAAGCGGGCGCGCACGGCCGGTTCGAGGTCGACGTGGTCGATCTGGCCGAGCCGGATCTGCCCATGGTGCTGCCCGCGTTCGGTGCCGCGCCCGAGCCCGCCGTGCTGGCCGAAGTCGCGAAGGTGACGCCGCGGCTCGCCGCCGCCGACGCCTTCGTCGTCATCACGCCCGAGTACAACCACAGCTATCCGGCGTCGCTGAAGAACGCCATCGACTGGCACAACGCCGAATGGCATGCCAAGCCGGTCGCGTTCGTCTCCTACGGCGGGATGTCCGGCGGACTGCGCGCGGTCGAACACCTGCGTGGCGTCTTCGCCGAACTGAACGCGGTGACGATCCGCGAAACCGTGAGTTTCCACGGCGTGCACGGTCAGTTCGGTGCCGATGGGAAGCCGAAGGACGCCGAGGCGACGTCGGTGGCCGCGAAGACGCTCCTCGACCAGCTGGAGTGGTGGGCGAGGACGCTGTCGGCGGGCCGCGCCGCACGGGCCTACCCGGCCTGATCGCCCGCCGTGCCCGCGCGAGCTGAAGGGGACTTTCGTCTCGTCTCATGCGAGGAAGGTCCCCTTCAGCTCGTCCTACGCGAGGAACGTCCCCTTCAGCTCACGACGTCAGAGGTCCGGCCAGCCGCGGCGCAGATGGGCGAAAGCGGTGTCCAGGGCCGCGACCGGGTCCGGCTCCAGTGCGGCGAGGTCGGGGATTTCGAGGACGAAGCGGGCCAGTACGCGCAGCGAAAGGTCGTTCTCCTCGCGCCCGGTCTCCTCGGCGAGGACGCGGGCGAGCGCCGGTTCGTTGTCCGCCCACAACGCCCGCGCGTGGGCGCGCAGCGCGGGGGTGGCGAGCACGAGTTCGGTCCGGGGGCGCGCTTGCGGCCCCGGGGGGGGGGGGGACGGGCCGGGCGGGGCGCGGTCCTAGCGGCGCCCCGCCCCGGAGGTGCGGCCCAGCGCCCGC
>NZ_JBHYIQ010000053.1:4774-27558 GCF_042739895.1 Amycolatopsis sp. NPDC059021 | reverse complement strand
GGCGGTGCGTGCGCCCCCCACACCCCCCGCGCGGGGGCCCGCGCGGGGGGGGGGGCGCCCCCGCGTACCGCCCGCCGCCCCAAGCCCGCCCCCGGGTCGGGGTCGAACGGACCGCGAGTGGCCAGGAAGTCGCGCAGCGCGTCGAGGATCGACGTCCCTTCCGCGCGCTCCCGGACAGCCGCCGTCAGCGCCGCTTCGCGTTCGCCGCCGTCGCCGAGGACGAGGGCTTCCTTGCCGCCGGGGAAGTGCGCGAACAGGGTCGACACCGCCGTGTCCGCGGCGTCGGCGATCTCCGCCACCGTGACGTTGTCGAACCCGCGCGCCAGGAACAGCTTCAGCGCCGCATCGGACAGTGCCTTGCGGGTGGCGGCCTTCTTGCGCTCCCGCCGACCAGGTGTCATGTCCGTACTCTACCCGATCCGAGAGTGACTCCGAAATCGGAATGATTGCGACTTCGGAGTCATTATGGCAGCCTGGCGTCATGACATGGGACGTACGGCGGCTGCCCCGCGCCGAGGGAAAGACCTTCCTGGTCACCGGGGGCAACGCGGGGATCGGGTATTTCGTCGCGGAACAGCTCGCGGGCACCGGGGCCACCGTCGTGCTCGGCAGCCGCGACGCGGCGAAGGCCGAGACCGCGCGTGCGTCGATCGAGGCACGCGTGCCCGGCGCGCGGATCCGGCACGTCCGGCTCGACCTCGCCGAGCTGTCGTCGCTCAAGGCCACCGCGGACGCGCTGGAGCGCCTCGACGCGGTCGTCCTCAACGCCGGGGTGATGCTCGACGCCCCGCCGCGCCGGGAAACCGGGGACGGCCACGAAATGATGTTCGGCACCAACCACCTCGGGCACTTCGCGCTGACCGGGTGGCTCATGCCGTTGCTGTCGGCCGCGCCCGGAGCGCGGATCGTCACCACCGGAAGCTTCGCGGCCAAGTCGGAGCACCTGGACCTCGACGACCTCCAGAGCACGCGGGATTACCGGCCGAAACGCACGTACGCGCGGTCGAAACTCGCGCAGATGCTCTTCGGCCTCGAACTCGACCGGCGCCTGCGCGCGGCCGAGAGCACGACGTCGAGTGTGGTGTGCCATCCCGGTGGCGCGCTCGACTCGCTCACCCCGCCGCGTCCGCCGGTGCACGCGCGGACGACGGGGGAGCGGCTGCGCGGCCTGCCTCTCGCGCTTTTCGTGCAGGGCAAGGAAGCCGCCGCGTGGCCCGCGGTCAGGGCGGTCCTCGACCCGGCGGTGACCGGCGGGCAGCTGTGGGGTCCCCGGGTGTTCGGCCTGCGTGGCGAGCCGCGGCTCGAACCGGCCTGGGACAACCTGGGCGACCCCGAGATCGCCGCCCACCTGTGGGCCGCGAGCGCCGAGCTGACCGGCGCCGAGCCGGTTTGATCTACAAAGGACTGTCCACAGGAGACGCCGGACGCCGCGCGAACGGCGGCGCGTGCTCGGGCCGGAGCCCGATTCCGCCCAGGTAGGCGGTGAGCCTGGCCAGGAACGGCGTCCGGCGCAGCAGACGCAGTGGCAGAGGCAGCCGGTTTCCGTCGAGGGTGCCGTCGAGGGCGGGTTTGATGATCATCGCGTGTTCGCCCGCCTGCGACCGCTGGACCGCGGCCATCGGCAGCCACCGGCGCCGCCGGACGGCGGCCAGCTCGCGGGTGGTGACCCGGCCGCGCAGCAACGGCCCGGCGAGCAGTGTGGCGGTCGCGACGGCGTCCTGCATGGCGAGGTTGACGCCGACCCCGCCCACCGGCGACATCGGATGGGCCGCGTCCCCGATGCACAATGCGCCGTCGACGTGCCAGCGGTCCAGCCGTCCCATCCGCACGTCGAGGAACTTCACGTCGTCCCACGACTCGATCGCGGCCAGCTGCCCGGCGTCCCAGCCGAACAGCCCGCCGATCCGTTCCCGGAAGTCCGCCAGTTTTTCCTTGCGCAGCAAGGCATCCTGGCCCTTCGGGATCAGGTACGACGTCTGGTAGTAGTCGTCGCGGTCCATCGTGACCGCGGCGTGCCCGCCGCCGAACCGGCCGAAGACGCCCTTGTCCTGCTGGGGATCCGGGCCCTTCGGTACCCGGACCTGCCAGACGTCCATCGGCACGTCGAGCTCGCGCAGCCGCAGGCCCATCGCCTCGCGCACGGTCGACCAGCGGCCGTCGCAGCCGACCGTGAGCGTCGCGTGCAGCTCGTGGAGTTCGCCGTCCTGATCGCGGTAGCGCACGCCGGTGACCCGGCCGCCCTCGCGCAGCAGGTCGACGACGGAGCAGCCCATCCGCAGGTCGAAGGCCGGTTCGGCGCGCCCGGCCTCGGCGAGCAGGCCGAGCAGGTCCGCCTGCGGGACCATCGCGATGTGCTTGTGGCGCCCGGGAATCCGGCGGAAGTCGGCCACCGTGACCTCGGCGATCTCGGCGCCGCCGAGCCGCAGGTGCATTTGTTCGAGGATCCCGCGGGGCAGCCGGGCGAACCGCTCGCCCAGCCCCAACTCGTCGAGTAACCGCAGGGTGGAGGGATGGACGGTGTCGCCGCGGAAATCACGCAGGAAGTCCCGGTGTTTCTCCAGTACCACGACGTCGACGCCGGCTCGCGCGAGCAGCAGCCCCAGCATGACGCCCGCCGGGCCGCCCCCGGCGACGCAGCAGCGCACTCGTTCTGTCATGGCCACGACGCTAGCATAAACTTAGAGTCTCTCTAAGTTTAGAGTGACTGTAGTAACCTGACCGGTATGGCGGGACTGCGCGAGGCGAAGAAGGAACAGACCCGGCGTTCGCTCATCGGGGCGGCGCTGCGGTTGTTCGACGAGCACGGCTACGAGCAGACCACCGTCGCCGACATCGCCGGGGCGGCCGGTGTTTCCCCCGCGACGTTCTTCAACTACTTCGCCACGAAGGAGGACGTCGTCTTCGCCGATCAGCACCTGTACGACGAAGTGCTGCACGAGGTCTTCGCCACCGCGGACGATTCGGAACCGATCGCGGAACTCGTGCCGCGCACCGTGCGGGCGCTCGCGACGGCGCCGGTGTGGAGCTTCCCGCTCGACGACCCGCTGACCGCGGTCCGTGCCCGGCTCATCGGGTCGGTTCCCGCGCTGCGCGCGGGTTTCCTGCTGCGCAACGCCGTCTTCGCCGACGGCTGGGCCCGCATGTTGCACAAGGTCTACCCCGACGTGCTCACCGAGGCGCTCGCGGCGACGCTGACCGGCGCGGTGATGGGCGCGCTGCAGAGCGGACTCGGGGCCTATGCCGGTGGCGAACCGCTGGCGGACGTCGTGACGCGGGCGGCCGAGTACGTGGTGAGCGGGTTTCCGGCGGTCAGGACAGACAGCCGCGCGAAGCGATCTGGCCGTCCGGCCCGATCACGGTGACGTCGGTCCCGTAGTAGCTCGGTGGCCTGGCCTGTTTCGCCGCGATGGCCGCGGTGCAGACCAGCTGGTTGACCGCGGTGGACGACAGCGTCGTCACCGCGAAGGGCACGCTGATCACCATCCGGTCCGAACTGGGATCACTGCCGATCAGGCCCGGACCCGGCGGTGGCAGTTCGGTGCTGTACCCGCGAATACGATCGTCCGGGTCGGGGCCCCGCAACAGGATCGAGAGCGCCGTGTTGACCGACACCGGGCCACCCACCGAGCGGACCACCGCGGCCGGGTGGCCGTCGAGGACGAAGTACAGGATCAGCGTGCCCGACTCGGCTCCGGGGGTGGGCAGCGTCGGTGCCGGGCCCGCCGGGACGGCGCCGCCGGTCGGCTGCACCCCGCACGCCGCGGTCAGCGTCAAGAGCGCGAGTGCGCACAGCTTCGCGAAAGGCTTCATGACGATGCTCCCGTCGCCGCGTGCCGGGGCAGCCACAGGGTGAACCGGGCCCCGGCCGAAGTGTTCGACGCGGTGATGTCGCCGCCGTGCAGCCGGGCGTTCTCGCGCGCGATCGACAATCCGAGCCCGCTGCCCTCGGACCGCGCGCGGGACGTGTCGGCCTTGGTGAACCGGTCGAATACCCGGGGAAGCGTCTCCTCGGGGATGCCGGGACCGTGGTCGGTGACGGTGAGCACCACGAACTCGCGGCTCGAACTGTCCACTTCGGACCGCAGCCGGATCTCGACCGGCGGAGCGCCGTGCCGCAGCGCGTTGCCGACGAGGTTGGCCACGACGATGTCGAACCGCCGCCGGTCCAGCGTCGCGGTGAGCCCGTCCGGCAGGTCGGCGACCAGGTCCTCGCCCACCTGCCAGCCCCGCGCCGCGAGGCAGTCGGTGACCGCGGTGGCCAGATCCCATTCCTCCAGCCGGAGCTCCGCGCGGCCCGCGTCGAAGCGGGAGATCTCGACCAGATCCTGCACCAGCCGGGTCAGCCGCTTCGTCTCGGCGGACACCAGGCGGGCGGCCACCGCGGTGTCGGCGGGCAGCTGTCCGGCGTCCTCGTCGAGCACGTCGGTGACGGCGTTCATCGCGGCCAGCGGAGTCCGTAGCTCGTGCGAGACGTCGGCGACGAACCGGCGAGCGTCGGCCTCCATCGCCCGCAGCGTGCCGACCGTGCGTTCCAGCTCCGCCGCGGTGTTGTTGAACGTGGTGACCAGCTGGGCCAGTTCGTCGGAGCCCTTGGCCTTGAGCCGGACGTCGAGCTGGCCGTGCCCGAGCTGGTTCGCCGCCGTGTTCAGCGCGCGGACGGGCCGGAGCACCTGGCGCGCGGCGAGCAGCGCCAGCGCGATCGCGAACGGCAGGACCCACGCGGCGGTCTGCCACGCCGACGTCGCGAGTTCGGCGATGGCGGCCTGTTGCTGGTACAGGGGCGCTGTGGCGTAGACCTCGACGCCACTGTGGACGGTCCGGCCGTCGGCGCCCTTCGTCATCAACGGCAACCCGACCGTGAACCGCGGCCCGCTGGGGGTCGCGACCCGCTGGAACTGGATGACGTTCTCGGAAGCGACGGCGGCGCGGAGTTCCGGCGGGATGTCGCTCAGCTGCGGGCCGGTGGCGGAGCGGAGGTCCCGGTAGACCGCCACGGTCCCGGACGGCAACGTGTTCGCGAACGTGGTCAGCGATTTCTGGGTGGGCGGCGTGTTCAGGATGATCATGTTCGCCCTGACCCCTTCGAGCAGGGCGTCCATGGTCTGGTTCTGCACCCCTTCGAGGATGGTGTTGCGGCTCGTGACGTAGGTCGCCCCGGACGCCGCCGCGGCGCCGACGATGGTCACCAGCGCGAACGCGGCGGCCAGCCGGGGCCGCAGCCCGGCCAGCCACGACCGCAGCCGGGGACGTTTCACGAGCGGCCGAACCGGTAGCCGAACCCGCGCACGGTCTGCACGTGCTCGGGTTTGGCCGGCACGTCCTCGATCTTCGCGCGCAGCCGCTGCACGCACGCGTCGACGAGCCGCGAGTCGCCGAGATAGTCGTGGTCCCACACCGCGGAGAGGATCTGCTGGCGGCTGTAGACCTGGCCGGGAGTGCGGGACAGCTCCAGCAGCAGCTTCAGCTCGGTCGGGGTCAGCGAGACCCGCTCGCCGCGTTTGGAGACCTCCATGGCGGCGCGGTCGATCATCAGGTCACCGTGGCGTTCCGCGGAGCCGGTGTCGCCACGCTCGCTGACCACGCGGCGCAGCACCGCGCGGATCCGGGCGTCGAGAACGCGCGGTTCGACCGGTTTGACCACATAGTCGTCGGCACCGGCTTCGAGCCCGGCGACGATGTCGAAGTCGTCGCTGCGCGCGGTCAGCATGATGATCGGGATCTCGCCCGCCGCGCGCATCCGGCGGCAGGTCTCGAAACCGTCCATCCCGGGCAGCATGAGGTCGAGGACCACCAGGTCCGGCTGCTGTTCCTTGAGCACGTCGAGGCCGCGTTCGCCGGAATCACCGGTGTACACCTCGTGTCCCTGCCTGCGCAGGGCCAGTTCGAGCCCTTCCCGCACGGACGCGTCGTCCTCGACCACCAACACCTTCGCCACCTCGGTCATTATTCGCGAAGGGAGGGGGTGAGTGCGAATTCAAGCAACCCGGCGGGGAACTTGTAGCAAAACCATGACATCACGCTGACGGAACGACGAAATCCTGAGCCGAGACTCGGGGACATGGCAGTGACGTTCTTCGAGGCACCCTTGACCACCCGGCCCGCGGCGGCGCGGCACGCACTCGCGGTGGGGGCCGCGTCACGCACCGCCGTGCTCGTGGCGAGCGCGGCGGGGTTCGCCATCGCCTTCGTGGTGGCGTACCTGCTGTTCGTCCGCACCGAGGCAGGGCAGCGGGCGGAGAACGGCGTCGTCCGCAGCGCCCATTCGATCGCGAAGTCCACTGTGGACTGGGCGACGCCGTTGCGGTCGACCGACCTCGTCGTGATCCTCGGCGGCACCGCGATCGCGCTCGTCGTGGCGGCGCTGGTGCGCCGCCGGTTCACCGTGGGCGTGTCCGCGCTGCTCCTGCTCGCCGCGCCGCTGGCGCTGGCCCAGCTGCTCAAGCTGTACGTGCTCGAACGGCCGGAGATGCGCGACGGCCTCGGCGTCGCCGGCCACAACAGCTTCCCCAGCGGGCACGTCAGCGCCGCCATGGCCGTGCTGTTCGCGATCGCCGTCGTGCTGCCGCGCAAGGCCCGGCTCCCGGTGCTGCTGGCAGGTGCGTTCGGCGCCGCGTGGGTGTCCGCGTCGACGATCGCGCTCGGCTGGCACCGGCTCAGCGACACGCTCGGCGGCTGCACGCTCGTCGCCGCCGCGGTGTGCGCGGGCGCGGCGCTGATCTCCTCGCGGCGGCCGGACGGCACCCGGATCCCCGTCGTCCCGGTGCTGATCGGGCTCGTCACGCCGGTGGCGCTGGTGCTCGGCGGGTTCGCGGTGCTGAGCAGCGCGACCTCGGAGGCCGCCCGGTTCGTGGCCGCGATGGTGCTGGCGGCGGTCTCGGCGATCGTCGTGGTCGTGCTCGTCGCCGCTCCGCTGCACAAGGTCGGTTTCGACCGCAGGATCGGCGGCTCGGCGCGGGACCGGGCGCTGATCGCCTCGGCCGCGCGGCGGTAGCTCGCGCCGCTGCGTCCTCTGCGGACCGTGAGGCCATGAAGGCCTCCTTCACAGCGGTGAGCGCTGTGAAGGAGGCCTTCACGGCATGTGAGGCCCGGGCGCGGGACCTGCGGCGGCGCGGACTGTCGCGAACGACGCGTTGGGGACGTTCATCGTCCCCAACGGAGCGTTCGCGACACCGGGCGATGCTGCCTCGCGGAGGGCATTTGAGTCCTTTGTGGACTGTGGGGCCGTGAAGGCCTCCTTGCCGGCGCTCAGTGCTGGCAAGGAGGCCTTCACAGCATTCGGCAACGCCCTCACGGACGTGCCCGAGCCGTTGCCGGGTGTCCCTCGATGCGTTCGTATAACGACCTATACGGCGCCCCTTTCGCTACGCAATCGCCGGTGTCGCTACTGGGAAAATTCCTCGAATCCGGCTGCGGCACCCTGCGGATTTCGCATCGCGCGGGATGAGCCGAGGGGGCGCCCGCCGATGGTGCCTGGCCGCCCATGGTCGTGGTGACTGTCGCGTTCGGACATCAAATCCGGCCGCATGATCGCGTTTCGACGACGGATTTCGTTGCGAAACGCCGGTTGACGACGCCGAATCCGTGCTGTTTCATGCGTCACAACCTGCGTCGGACCGGATCGATGGGAGCGCCCGATGGCGATGACAGCCGACCCTCCTCCGGCCATCTCCACCTCCACAGCCGCGGGATCGGCGGACACCGGAACCGAGCCGGGCCCGCGGAGGCTCCCGCGCTCGATCGGCGTATTCGGCGGGACGTTGCTGACGCTCAGCTGCCTGACCCCGGCGTCCTCGTTGTTCGTCGTCGTCCCGCCGCTGCTCGCGCTCACCGGCACCGGCGCCGCGCTGACGATCGTGCTCGCCGGCGTGCTGTGTGTCGCGGTTGCCTTCTGCTACGCGGAAATGGGCACGCTCGTGCCGAGCGCGGGCGGCGAGTACGCGATGGTGGGTACGGTCGCCGGGCGGTTTTCCGGCTGGCTGATGTTCGCGCTGTCCTTCGTCGTCGTCCTGGTCATCCCGCCGATCTTCGCGGTCGGCACGGCCGGCTATCTCGCGCCCGTTCTCGACGTCGACAAGCGTGTCGTCGGTGTCGTGGTGATGCTGCTGGGCACCCTGATGGGCCTGCTCAACCTGCGCGCCAACGCCTGGATCACCGGGATCTTCCTGTGCCTGGAGGTCGTCGCCGCCGGGGTCGTGGCCTTCCTCGGCTTCGCGCACACCCAGCGTCCCGCGTCGGTGCTGGTCCAGCCGACGCTGGCCGAGCCGGGGCAGGGGAGCGTGCTCGGCCCGGTCACGATCATCGCGGGGCTCGCGGTCGCCCTGTTCGTGCTGCAGGGCTTCACCACCGCGATCTACCTCTCCGAGGAGATGCGCACCCCGCGCCGGACCGTGGTGCGGACGGTGCTGTGGACGCTGGCCGCGGGCGCGCTGGTGGTGCTCGTGCCGGTGGTCGCGATCGTCCTCGGGGCGCCGGACACCGCCACGCTCGCCGCCGGTGACGTCGCGGCGATGGTGACCGGCTGGAGCACCCCGGCGGTCGGTGTGTTCGTCAGCCTTGCCATCGCGATCGCCATCGTCAACGCGGTCGTGGTGATGGTCATCCAGAACTCGCGCGTGCTCTACGCCTCGGCCCGCGATCGCGCCTGGCCGGACGGGGTGAACCGCGTGCTCGGCACGATCGGGGCGCGTTTTTCTTCGCCGTGGCCCGCCACCCTGGTGGTCGGCGTTTCCGGTGCCGTGCTGTGCCTGGTGCCGATCGCCACGCTCAACGGGGTGACCAGCGTGGTGGTCGCCGCGCTCTATCTCGGGGTCGTCGCGGCGACGCTGGCGGCGCGGCGCGGGCAGCACCGTCAGGCGCCGGCGTGGCGGATGTGGGGCTGGCCGGTGCTGCCGGTGCTGACCGCCGTCGTCCTGCTTTACGTGCTGTCCCAGCAGAAAGCGTCCGATCTGGTGATCACGCTCGCGGTCGTGCTGCTGGCCGCCGGATACTGGCGGTGCTACCTCCGGCCGCGCACGGGCGAGCGTTGGGTGGTGACCGTTCCCGAGAACTGACACCGCACCCCGCCCAGCAGCACCCTTCGACCATGGAGAAAACACCAGTGAGTGACAAGGAAGTCTTCCGCAACTTCATCAACGGGGAGTTCACCGACGCCGCCGACGGACGCACCCTCGACATCGTGAACCCGGCGACCGGCACCACCTACGCCACGTCGCCGCTCGCCGGCGAGTCCGATGTGGACATCGCGGTTTCCGCCGCCGCCACTGCCTTCGAGACCTGGCGGGACACCACGCCCGCCGAGCGTCAGCTCGCGCTGCTGAAGATCGCCGACGCGCTGGAGAAGCGGGCCGACGAGTTCGTCGCGGCGGAGTCGGCCGACACCGGGAAACCGCTGGCGCTGACCAAGAGCGAGGAGCTCACCGCGGCCGTCGACCAGGTGCGGTTCTTCGCGGGTGCGGCGCGGGTACTGGAGGGCAAATCCGCCGGCGAGTACATGCGGGGCTTCACTTCCTACGTCCGGCGCGAGCCGATCGGCGTCTGCGCGCAGGTGACGCCGTGGAACTACCCGCTGATGATGGCGATCTGGAAGATCGCCCCCGCGCTCGCGGCGGGGAACACGATCGTGCTCAAACCGTCCGACACCACCCCGGCCTCCACTGTGCTGCTCGCCGAGCTGGCCGGGGAATTCCTTCCCCCTGGCGTGTTCAACGTCGTCTGCGGCGACCGCGACACCGGGCGCGCGCTGGTCTCGCACCGGATCCCGCAGCTCGCGGCGATCACCGGTTCGGTCCGTGCCGGGATGGCGGTCGCCGGGGCCGCGGCCGCCGACGTCAAGCGCGTGCACCTCGAGCTGGGTGGCAAGGCCCCGGTCGTGGTGTTCGACGACGCCGACGTCGAGGCGGCGGCCGCGGCCATCGCCGAGGCCGGGTACTTCAACGCGGGTCAGGACTGCACCGCCGCGACGCGGGTGCTGGCCGCGCCGGGCGTGCACGACGACTTCGTCGCGGCACTGACCGAGCAGGCGCGTGCGACCCGGACCGGCGGTCCCGAGGACACCGAAGCCGCGTACGGCCCGCTGAACAACGCCGACCAGCTGGCGCGCGTAGCCGGGTTCGTCGACCGTCTGCCCGGCCACGCGGAAGTCCACAATGGAGGGACGAGGGTCGGGGAGCGCGGCTACTTCTACGCGCCCACCGTGGTTTCCGGGCTGAACCAGGGCGACGAGATCGTGACCGACGAGATCTTCGGCCCGGTCATCACCGTGCAGCGGTTCACCGACGAGGACGAAGCCGTCCGGTGGGCCAACAGTGTCGAGTACGGGCTCGCGTCCTCGGTGTGGACCCGCGACCACGCCCGCGCGCTGCGGATGTCGAAGCGGCTCGACTTCGGCTGCGTCTGGATCAACGCGCACATCCCGCTCGTGGCGGAGATGCCGCACGGCGGGTTCAAGCATTCGGGCTACGGCAAGGATCTCTCGATGTACGGGCTGGAGGACTACACGCGCGTGAAGCACGTGATGTCCGCGATCGACTGAATCGCCTGCCAAGCCGGGGGTGGTCCGTGGGGGCCTCCTTGAGGGACTCTGGGTCCCTTGGGGAGGCCCCCACGGACCGTCGGTCACGGGGTGAGGCGGTGCAGATCGCGCGGGAAGAGTGTCGTCCGGCGGACGTTGTCGTCGCCGGTCAGCCGCGCGGTCCACCGCTCGAGCCCGAGGGCGAATCCGCCGTGCGGCGGCATCCCGTGCGCGAACGCGGCCAGGTAGTCGCGGTAGTCCGCGGGGTCCTCGCCTCGCGCTTCCAAAGCCGCGACGTAGTCCGGGTAGTGGTGCAGCCGCTGCCCGCCGGTGACCAGTTCGAGCCCGCGGAACAGCAGGTCGAAACTGCGTGAGTACGCGGGCTGCGCCGGGTCCCGATGCGTATAGAAGGGCCGCTTCGCCATCGGATACCCGGTGACGAACAGGAACTCGGACCCGTGGACACGCCGGGCCCAGCCGGACAGCCAGCGTTCGTGTGCGGGCGCCAGGTCGGGTTCGCCACGCGGGTCCTCGCCGGTGTGCCGGGCGAGGAGTTCCTGCGCGCCGGCGAACGTGATCTCCGGGATCTCCTCGGGGACCCGGGGCAGTTCGGCGCCCAGCAGTTCGACGGCGTCGGCGGCGCGGACACTGACGCTCTCGACCATGCCCGCGAGGACCTGCCGGAGCACGGCCATCACGTCACGATGGTCGGTGATGAAGCCGAGTTCGGCGTCCAGGCTCGTGTACTGCGCGAGATGCCGTGCCGTGTCGTGCGGCTCGGCGCGGAACACCGGACCCACCTCGTACACGCGCTCGAACACGCCGACGAGGGCCTGCTTGAAGAACTGCGGCGACTGCGCGAGATACGCGGGACGTCCGAAGAAGCCGATCTCGAACACGTTCGCGCCGGATTCCGTGGCGGTGGCGACGATCTTGGGCGTGTGCACCTCGGTGAACCCTTGCGCGGCAAGGGATTCCCGGAACCCGGCGACACTAGCCGCGGCGATCGTGAACCGTGCTTTCAGCAAGGGGTGCCGCAGCGCGACGGGCGCGTTGTCCAGGATCGTGGGCAACGACGCCGGGATGGCCGGCCGGTAAAGGTCGAACGGCGGCGGCCGGAGCGGCTCCGGCCCCGCGACCACGGCCGGTTCGGTGAGCTCGGCGCCGCCGGGTGCCTGCGCGTTCGCGGTCACCCGGCCACGCACGCGCACCACGGTTTCTTCCGGCAGCCGCGGGAATCCCGCCGGGTCCCCGACCACCTGCGCGAGCCCGGAGCGGTCCCGGATCACCAGGAACGTCACGGATTTCAGCGGGCGGCGCCGGTGTACCCAGCCGGCGATTTCGACGTGCTCGCCGACGTGCCGGGGCAGGTCGGCGGCGAGAACACGGTGGATCATCACACTCCTGAGTGGCTGTGCGCGATCCCTTGGGAGTGCGGGCGAGAAGGGGAACTCGCGGTGCCACCGCACTTTCACCGCCGATGCGTGGCGGCCTCGTTCGCGGCCCGATCACGGGGGCCGGCCGGCGGGGCATCGGGCCGAAGCCGTTCCTCCCCGCACTCGGGAGGGTCTTCGCCTCGGGCGCGAGACCGCCTTCGCAGCTACCGGCGGCTCTCTCGGACTCGCGTGGTCCCTCGGCTACTCGTCTCCGTCATCGCGTTGCCGTGCAGCATAAAGGAGCGGCCGCCGCGGACGCGCGGGAATTTCCGGGCTACCCGGGATTGACCATCAGGAGCCGGTTCGGCGAGCCCTGCGCGCCGGAGATCACGTTCTTGGTGGAGTCGTTCACCAGCGCGGTCGCGACCTGAGCCGGGGTCAGCGTGGGAGTGCGGGAGAGCACCAGCGCCGCCGCGCCGGACACATGGGGTGTCGCCATGGACGTGCCGGAGAGGTCGGCCGAGTCCGTGTCGCTGCCGTTGTACGCCGAAGTGATGCTCTCGCCCGGTGCGAACAGGTCGACACAGCTGCCGTAGTTGGAGAAGTACGAGCGGGCGTCGGAGGAATCACTCGACGCCGCGGTCAGCGCCTCGCGCACCCTGGACGGCGAATGGCGGCAGGCGTCGTCGGATTCGTTGCCCGCCGCGACGACCGCCACCACGCCGTCGGCGATCGTCCGCCGGACGGCGTCCTCGATGACCTTGTCGGGGGCGTCGCCGCCGAGGCTCATGTTCGCCACGGCCGGGCCCGGCTTGTGGTCGGCGACCACCCAGTCCAGCGCCGCGGCCACGTTCTCGCTGCTGCCCTGGCCACCGCAGTCGAACACCTTCGCCGAGACCAGCCGGACGCCCTTGGCCACGCCGTAGCGCTGGCCGCCGACGGTGCCTGCCACGTGCGTGCCGTGCCCGTGACAGTCCTCGTTCTGGTTGTCCACGGTGTTCGTGCCCCATACGGCGCGCCCGCCGAAGTCCTGGTGAGTGACCCGCACCCCGGTGTCGACCACGTACACGGTGACGTCGGAAGCCGTGCCGGGATAGCGGTAATGGCCGTCCAGCGGCAGCCGTCGCTGGTCGACCCGGTCGAGTCCCCACGACGGCGGATCGGGCTGGTCTCCGGTGACCTTCACTCGCTGGTTCTGCTGGACGTAGGAAACCGCCGGATCGGCGGCGAGCCGTCGCGCCTGGTGCGCGGTCATCCGTGTGGAAAAGCCGTGGAAGACATGGGAAAACGTGCGGACGACGGTTCCCGAGTACCGGGCGGCGAGCTCATTCGGCGCCGATTCTCCCTTCAGCACCACGACGTAGCTGCCTTCGATCGCGCCGGGCGTGCTCGCACCCAGCACGTCGGCCTCGGCGGCGGGCGTGACACCCACCAGGCCACCGGTCGCCATCGCCACGGCCGCCAACCACGTTCCCGTCCTCATCACGCCTCCCGCGCGTGTGCACCGACCATCGCAGGCTAAGGCGAACCGGCCGCCTCCCGATCGGGTCGGCGCGACGATTGCTCCGTGCCGCCGGGAAAAGGCCCCGAACGGCCGCCCTACCTTCGTCGGGTCACGGGCGAACGGCGGACGCGCTTGTCTACTGTGGACTGTCGTTGCCCGGTGGGCAGTGCGCCCCGGCGGTCTCGTGCGGGTCCTGACCCTTGTAGGCCGCGAGGACCTCGTCCAGTGAGCCGTGCCCGCGTATCCGGCCCTCGTCCATCCAGAGGGCGGTAGTGCACAGCTCCCGCAGCAACTCGTCGGCGTGCGAGGCGAACACCAGTACCCCGGCGCGGCGGGCGAGGTCCACCAGCCGCCCGCGTGCCTTGGCGAGGAACGCCGAGTCGATCGCGCCGAGGCCCTCGTCGAGGATGAGGATCTCGGGGTCGATGGTGGTCACCACGCCGAGTGCGAGCCGTACTCGCATACCGGCGGAGTAGGTGCGCAGCGGCAGGCGCAGATAGTCGCCGAGTTCGGTGAACTCCGCGATGTCGTCGACCCGGTTTTCCATCTGCCTGCGGGACATGCCGAGGAACAGGCCCCGGATCAGGATGTTCTCGTAGCCCGAGACCTCGGGGTCCAGGCCCACGCCGAGGTCGAACACGGGCGCGATCCTGCCGACGACCCGGGTGCTGCCTCGTGTCGGCTCGTAGATGCCCGACAGCAACCGCAGCAGCGTGGACTTTCCGGCGCCGTTGTGCCCGACGAGGCCGACCCGATCGCCCTCGCTCAAGGACAGGGTGATGTCCCGCAAGGCCTCGATGATCGGGGCCCTGGCCTCGGTGCCGATCTTGCCGCCGACCTTGCCGAGTACCTGTTTCTTCAGCGATCGGGTCTTGGCGTCGAAGATCGGGAAATCGACGTAGGCGCCCCGCACCTCGATGCTCACCATGCTTCCACCCCTTCAAGCGGTCAGATGCGAATGCAAGTTATCATTCGCATCTGGAGAGGGTCCGGGACCCCGCCTGCCGGCGGGAGGTAACGTGCGGCCGGTGAGTCAGCAATCCGCCGAGCAGGGCTTTCGCCCGCCGCAGCAAGCGCGCAGCCGAGAGTCCCTGCAGAAGGTGCTGGCCGCCGCCGAGCACGTGCTGGCCGAGCGGGGCATCGAGGAGTTCACCGTCGCGGCCGTCGCCGAGCAGGCGGGGATGTCGGTGGGCGCGATCTATCGCCGGTTCTCCGGAAAGGATCAGCTGCTGTACGCCGTGAAGGACCAGTTGCTCGGACAGCTGGAAACCGGCGTCGGCGAAGCACTTCGCTCACCTGCACCCGGGCTGAGCGGGGTCGTCGGCGCGTTCGCCCATGCGCTGGCGCGCACCTTCGCGCGGCACGACCGGATCTTCCCCGAACTGCTCGACGGCCAGCGCGCCGAGGGGCGCGAGCGTGGTCTCCAGGCGCTGGCCGCGATCCAGGACGTCTTCGTCGAAGCCGTCCGCCCCTGCCGCGAGGAGATCCGCCGGCCGGACCGCGCGCGGGTCATCCGGATGGCCGCGCGTACCATGATCGGCTCCTGCGTGCACCGCGCCGCCACCTGCCGGTTCTGGTCCGATGGCCTGACCTGGACCGCCTGGGCCACCGAAACGACCGAGCTGGTGCTCGCCTACCTGGTCTCACCGGAAGATCCGGAAACGCCCCGGCCCGTTTAGGCCGCGGCGCTTCCTGCTCGCTGGAGGGGGTGGGCGCAGCGGCCGTGATGTCGTCGTCGGCGCCCCGCCCCGCGGCCTCGCACCTGGCAGGGTAGGGGCATGGCTGACGAGCACCGCGGGGACCGGACGGTCGCCGGCGGGGACCCCACCGACGCGGAAACGGTCCTGCTTCCGCGCTATCCGGCGAGCGCGGCGATCGGGTGGCCTACCCGCGACCTCGACGCCGGGCGCCCCTATGACGAGCTCGTCACCCGGGTCATCCCCCGGCTCCCGGCGAAACTCGGCGTCGAGCCGGTCACCCCCGCCCCCGGCCGTTCGCTGGCGCGGTCCAGCGGCCGGATCGCGGTGGCCTCGATGGCCAGCCGGGTCACCGGGTTCCTCGGCAAGGTCCTGCTGGCCGTCGTGGCGGGGACGGGGGCGGTGAACGACTCGTTCAACATCGCGAACACCCTGCCCAACATCGTGGTGGAACTGCTGCTCGGCGGGGTGCTGGCGAGCGTCATCGTCCCGCTGCTGGTCCGGTCGCACGACGATCCGGACGGCGGGCAGGCCTACGCGCAGCGGCTGGTGACGATGGCGCTGGTGGTGCTCGCGCTCGGCACGGTCCTGGCCGTCGCGGCCGCGCCGGTGTTCACCGCGCTGTACGTGGACCGGTCCGCGCCGGAGGCGAATCCGGCACTCGTCACCGCGCTGGCCTATCTGCTGTTGCCGCAGATTCTCTTCTACGGCTTGTTCGCGCTGATCTCGGCGATCCTGAACGCGAAGAACGTCTTCGGGCCGCCCGCGTGGGCGCCGGTACTGAACAACCTGGTCGTGATCGTCACCTTGACGGTCTACGCGCTGATGCCCGGCGAGATCTCGCTGAATCCCGTCCGGATGGGCGACCCCAAACTCCTGGTCCTCGGCGTCGGCGTGACACTGGGCATCGTCGTGCAGGCGGTGACACTGGTGCCCGCGCTGGCCCGCAGCGGGTTCCGGTTCCGCTGGCGGTGGGGTCTCGACCCGAGGATGAAGGAGTTCGGCGGCCTCGCCGCGTGGATCGTCGGCTACGTCGCGGTCAGCCAGGCCGGTTTCGTGGTCACGACCCGGGTGCTCACCCGCGGCACCGAGGGCGGCGTCACCGCTTACACCTACGCGTGGCTGCTCTTCCAGCTTCCCTACGGCGTGCTCGGCGTTTCGCTGCTCACCGCGATCATGCCCCGGATGAGCCGGGCCGCCGCCGACGGTGACGCCGCGCGGCTCGTGGGTGATCTGTCCTTCGCCGCGCGGTTGTCCACCGTCGTGTTCGTGCCGGTTTCCGGGGTGCTCGCCGTCGTCGGCGCGCCGATCGGCATCGTCGTCTTCGCCACCTGGGGCACCGGCAGCATCGCGAACGCCGACCGGCTCGGCCAGACACTGGCCATCGCGGCCTTCGGCCTGTTGCCCTTCGCGCTGGTGATGCTGCAGCTGCGGGTGTTCTACGCGATGAAGGACGCCCGCACCCCGACGTTGATCATGCTGGTCATGACGGCGGTGAAGGTCCCGTTGCTGTTCCTGTGCCCCGTTCTGCTGGACGGCGAGCACATCGTGCTCGGCGCGATGCTGGTCAACGCCGCGGCCTACTTCGTCGGCGCCATCCTGGGGCAGATCTGGCTCTGGGTGCGGCTGGGGCACCTGCGCAGCAAACGCGCCCTGCGCGTCATCCTGTACGCCTGTGGGGCCAGCGCCCTCGGGGCACTGGCCGCCGTGTTCGCCGGTTTCGCCGTCCCCGCGGCGCTCGGGCCGGTTCTCCAAGCGTGGCTCAAACTGCCCCTGGAAGGACTCGTCGGTCTCACCGTCTCCTTTGGACTGCTCGTCGCACTGAGAATCCCCGAAACCCAGCCGATAGCCCGCCGGGCCGCCCGGTTCCTCCCGGTCCTGCGCGCACGCGCCTGACGCGGCCACGAGTTGACCATCGAACACCAGTTCGATTATACTGGAGCCGCGTTCGCGGGGTGAGCGGGAACCCCGGGGGCGTGACCGGGCCCGTCATCCACGCCCCCCGACGACGGGCCCGTCACCTTGCCCTGGGCGCCGGGAAGTGGTGTACGAGGGGGCGGTGTGGGGCAGCTCGGTCCGGCCGCGGGTGTGTTCGCGGTGACCAATGTGGACGATCTCGTGCTGCTGGCGTTGCTGATCGGCCTCCGCGCCGGGTGGCTCGCGTGGCGCGGGCGTCACGCCGAGGACGACGCGCCATCGGTGGATCGGGTGGCGATCCTGTCCGTGGCGGGAGTGACCGCCGCCAACGGCGGGGACAACGTCGGTGTGTACGTGCCGGTGTTCGCCGCCGCGAGAACCGGTGAACTGGTCGCGTATGCCGCGGTCTTCCTGATGTTGGTGCGGCGCGGGCCGGTTTCTCGCCACGCGCCCGCCGATCGCCCGCGTGCTCGCCCGCTGGGGGTACGTCGTGTTGCCGGTGGTGCTGATCGGGATCGCCTGTTGATCCTGTGCGGGCCCTCCCGCTGATAGGGACCGCGTAAGCCCTTTCGGGGCAACAAAGGCGGCCTCCGGGAGCAGATCCTTGTCCGGTGGCGCGTCCGCCTGCACAATGTGAACGAATTTCGCAATTTCCGGCGGAGGGGTGGGCGGATGGGGCCGATCGGCGGTTCGGTGAGCAGGCGTACCTTCGCCCGCGCGGTGGTCGCGGCCGGGACGGGGATCGCGCTCGGCGCGTGGCCCGCGAAAGCGTCGGCGGCGCCGGGGGCTGCCGACTGGCTGAGCGGCGTCGACTCGCAGACGTTCCTCTCGCGCATTTCTTTGCCCGGCACCCATGACACGGGCGCCCGGTACGGCGGGCCGCTCGTGCAGTGCCAGACGCTCACGGTCACCGAGCAGCTGACCGCCGGGGTGCGTTTCCTCGATGTCCGGTGCCGGGCGATCGACGGGGTCTTCGCGATCCACCACAGCCAGTTCTTCCAGAACATCTTCTTCGGCGACATCCTCAACGAGTGCCAGGATTTCCTCCGCGCGCATCCGCGGGAAACGATCGTGATGCGGGTGAAGCAGGAGTACTCCACGGTGCCGGACGCCGACTTCGGCACGATCTTCGCGCACTACCGGTCCCGCTGGCCGGGTCTGTTATGGACGGAGGCGCGGGTTCCCCGGCTCGGCGAGGTGCGGGGCAAGGTCGTGGTGCTGGCCGACAACGGCGGGGTTCCGGGAATCGGCTGGAACAGCGGGCTCGTCGATCTCGAGGACGACTACGACATCGGCACGGTTTTCGACTTCTACAACCGGAAATGGCCCGCGGTTTCGTCCCATTTGGACGCCGCGCGGGCGTGTGCGCCGTCAAGTCCGGAGAAGGTCTTCATCACGTTCACCTCGTCGTCGGGCTGGGGACTGTGGCCGAAACAGGCCGCCGATCTGATGGCGCCGAAGCTGAGTGGCTATCTCTCCGGGCTGGACCGCGCGCGTCGTCCATTGCTCGGCATCGTCGTGATGGACTACGTCTCGGCCGGCTCGGCCGCGCCGGTGTTCGGGATGAACTTCGGCTGAGCCGCCACCTCGTTGACCCCGTGGCGTCATCGGATTACGTTGAGCACGGCTCGGACGGCGAAGGGGCACCCGGATTGCTGGTCACCGCAAGGGAAACGCTTCCCGAGGACGCGCGGCGCGCGACGCTGGTCGGACGCGTGCACGATCCCGGGCAGGGCGGGCCGTGCGTCGTCGCGGTGCGGGGCGACGAGCTCGCCGACCTCACACCCGTCACGCCGACGCTCGCCGACCTGACCGAGTCCGCGGATCCGGTGGCACTGGCCAGGACGGCGCCCGCCGCGCGGTCGTGGCCGCTGGCGGACGTCCTCGCCGCGAGTTTCGCCACGGTGCCGTCCGGCGAGACGCCGCCCGAAGCGGTGCCGCGACTGCTCGCGCCCGCCGACCTCCACGTGCTCAAGGCGGCTGGGGTCACCTTCGCCGGCAGCTTGACCGAACGCGTCATCGAGGAGAAGACGGGTGGCGACCCCGCCCGCGCCGCCGCGGTCAGGGCGGAGGTCGAGCGCGCCATCGGCGGCACACTGTCCACAGTGGTCCCCGGATCGCCGGAAGCCGCCGCGGCCAAGGAATGGCTGCGACGCGAGGGGCTGTGGTCGCAGTACCTGGAGGTCGGCATCGGCCCGGACCCGGAGGTGTTCACCAAGGCGCCGTTGCTGGCGGCGGTCGGCCACGGCGCGCGCATCGGCGTCTCAGCGGTGTCCACCTGGAACAACCCGGAACCGGAGGTGGTGCTCGCGGTCAGCTCCGCGGGGCGGATCGTCGGCGCCACCCTCGGCAACGACGTCAACCTGCGGGACGTCGAGGGGCGTAGCGCGCTGCTGCTGCCGAAGGCCAAGGACAACAACGCTTCCGCCGCGCTCGGGCCGTTCCTGCGGTTGTTCGACGATCACTTCGGCCTGGCCGAGGTCCGCACCGCCGAGCTGCGCCTGCGGGTCGCGGGCGAGGACGGGTTCGTCCTCGACGGCGCGAGTTCGATGCGGCACATCAGCCGTGACCCGCTGGAGCTGGTGGCCAGTGTGCTCGGGCCGCATCACCAGTACCCGGACGGGTTCCTGCTCTACACCGGGACCCTGTTCGCGCCCACCGAGGACCGGGACACCCCGGGTGGTGGATTCACCCACCACCTCGGCGACGTGGTGCGGATTGCCTGCCCGGCGCTCGGGACGCTGGTCAACACGGTGACACACGCCGAGACCGCCGAGCCGTGGACGTTCGGGGTGCGGGCGCTGATGGCGAACCTCGCACGCCGCGGGCTGCTGCGCGGCTGACCGCTACTGTCCACTCAGGACAGATTGGAAGAAGGCGAGCGTCGACGGGATCAGCGGTTCCCGCTCGTGGATCGCGCCCGGCACGACCTCGAGCCGCACCGCGACGCCGTGCCGTTCGAAACTGCGGGCCAGTGCGGTGATGCGGTCGATCCGGTTCGCGCCCTGCAGGTCCGCGCCGGGCTGGTAGCGCGGGCTCTCCGGCGTCACCGTGATCTCCCAGGTGTCGGTGTCCGCGCCGCCGACGACCATGTGCACCGCCACCCGGCGCAACGCGGCCAGATCGAGGGGCGTGCCGAACCGTTCTTCGAGATCGCCGACGCCGACCCACCACGGGTGGTCCGCGTCGAGCAGCGTCACCACGCCGGGGGCGCCGATGGAGACCGCGCGCAGCCTGCCGGGATGCAGATAGGTGAACCGGTGGACGAACTGGCCGCCGCCGGAGAAACCGGTGAGGAGGAAGCGTCCGGCGTCGACGCGCCAGATCCCGGCGATCTCCTCGATCATCGCGAGCAGCACGTGGTCGTACCGGATGCCGCGGTAGGAGATGTACTTGTAGTTGCTCAGCTCGCCGGGTTCGCCGATACCGCAGGGGAACAGGGGAGCGAGCACGATGCAGTCGTGCTCCTCGCAGAACCCGGCGAACTCGTCGCGGCAGGTCTGCACGGTACGGGCCGTCCCGTGCACGGCGACGACGAGCGGATACCGGCGATCGTCGTCCTCGGAATAGCCGCGCGGGACGTGGAGACAGTAGGAGAACCGTTGGTCGTACTGGGAGGCGAAGATCGCCGTGCTGCCGAACTGGTAGTACGACAGCCGTTTCCCGTCGCCCGGTACGTCACGCACACCCGGACTCTAGCGGGTTCAGGCCGCCGCGTGCCCCGGCGCGACCAGCGCCCGGCCCGCCGCGGTCAGCACCGCGGGCACCCGCTGGCCTACCGCGCCGGGCCGTCCCGGACGCAGCAGTCCCTGATGGGCCAGCGTGTGGGCGGTGAACTGATCGCAGCACGGGACGCCGTCGACGAACAGGTCCGGCTCCTGGCTCAGTGTCAGCTGGGCGCGCCCGGCGCCGACCGCGCGCAGCATTGCCATCCCCCGGTGGCTCACCGGCGGTTCCGGTGCCCGCCGGGCCCGCAACTCGGTGACCGTGGTCGTGTTCATGGCCCGTTCCCCTTCCGGTGCCGTGGGCGCTTCGTGCGCCTCCCTCACTAAGAGGTCGAACACGCCGCGCTGGATTCGACATCGGCCTGGGTTTTTTGGGTGACTTTTTCCGGCCGGACCGCCGGTCAATCGGGCAGCAACGGCACCGTGGGCCCCTCGTCCCGGCCCAGCTGGACGGCGCGCGTGATGGCGGTGCGGCCGAACCGGTCACGGAGGGTGTCGAGGGTGGTGTCCAGCGCGGTGGTCTGGTGCTGGTCGAACGGCAACGCCAGCTGGACCGCGTCGTCGTGGGAGAGATTGGACAGCGCGAAGCCGAGCAGCGTCAGGCCGCGCGTCTCGACCAGGGGCGCGGCCGCGGCCAGCAGGCCGCGCGCCGCGGACAGCACCGTCTCGGTGTGGTCGGTCGCCTCGGTCAGTGTCCGGGACCGGGTCGCCCGGCTGAAATCGGCGAACCGCATCCGGAGCGTGACGGTGCGGCACACCCGCCGCGCGGCGCGGAGGCGGCGGGTGAGCCGATCGACCAGCGCGATGAGGATGACGTCGAGTTCGGCGGGGGAGCGTTCCCGGCGGCCCAGCGCGCGTTGGGCACCGATCGAGCGGCGACGGCGCCCGACCTGCACCGGGCGCGGGTCGCGGTTGTGCGCCAGCGCGTGCAGATGCCGCCCGGCGGCGCGGCCGAGCATCGAGGTGAGATCCACCTCCGGCAGCGCGGCGACCTGGCCGACGGTCTTGATGCCGCGCTCGCGCAGCTTGGCCGCGCTCACCTTGCCGACGCCCCAGAGCCGCTCCACCGGCAGCGGGTGCAGGAAGGCCAGTTCCCCGTCGCGCGGGACGACCAGCAGCCCGTCCGGTTTGGCGACGCCGCTGGCGACCTTCGCGAGGAACTTCGTCCGCGCGACGCCGACCGTGATCGGCAGCCCGACCCGCTCGGCGACCTCCCGCCGCAGCCGCGCGGCGATCGCGCTCGGCGTGCCCGAGATCTTGAGCAGGCCGCCGACGTCGAGGAACGCCTCGTCGATCGAGAGCCCCTCGACCAGCGGTGTCGTGGCCTCGAACACCGCGAACACGGCCTTGCTCGCCGCCGAATACGCCGACATCCGGGGCGGTACGACGATGGCGTGCGGGCACAGCCGCCTGGCCTCGCCGCCGCTCATCGCCGTCCGCACGCCGAAGGCCTTCGCCTCGTAACTGGCGGCCAGCACGACGCCCCCGCCCACGATCACCGGGCGGGACCGCAGGCCGGGATCGTCACGCTGCTCGACCGACGCGTAGAAGGCGTCGAGGTCGGCGTGCAGGATGGGGCCTTCGTTCGTCACGAACATATGTTCGCATGACCCACCGACAGTTCCCGGCGCGGCGAAGCGCGGCGGCTGATGCCATCCTGGCCTCATGAGCGAAGCTTGCGAGCGAATCATGGACATCATGCGCCAAAAAGGATCGAACACTGTGTCGCGGAGCGAGGTGATCGCATGAGCACTCAGTACGCGCTACTCCAGGCCATGGCCGTCGCCCAGGACATCGAGGCCAAGGGCTTCCTCGGCACGGTCGGCAAGATCGCCGCCGCCACGGTCATCTTCTTCATCGCGATCGGCCTCATCGTCGGCCTGCTCATCGGCTTCTTCATCGGCCGGGCGGTAGGCCGGAACCAGGGGCCCCGGAACTGAAGTCGCCGGATGTGACGTGGGGGGAGACGCCGTGGGTTGAGGGGGGGTGGGGAAAGAAGAGGAGGAGGGACACAAAAACAAACACCAACAGAAGAGGGAAAAGAGGGGAGGTGAG
>NZ_JBHYIQ010000053.1:0-4764 GCF_042739895.1 Amycolatopsis sp. NPDC059021 | reverse complement strand
CCGTTGGGGACGGTGAGCGTCTCGAACGGAGCGTTCGCGACAAACAAGGCCACAGGCGTCCTTCAGTGGACCTGGCGGTCCGTGCCGTCCCAGTACTTCCGGCGCAGCTCGCGTTTGAGGATCTTGCCCGCGCCCGACACCGGCAGCGCGTCGACGAACTCGGCCGTGCGCGGGGCCTTGTAGCCCGCGATGCGGGTCTTGGCGTGTTCGCGGATCTCTTCGGCCGTCAGCGTGTGGCCCTGTTTGAGCACGACGACGGCGTGGACGCGTTCGCCCCATTCCTCGTCGGGTACCCCGATCACCGCGCAGGCGGCGACGGCGGGGTGCTGCGCGACGGCGTTCTCGACCTCCGCGGAATACACGTTCTCGCCACCGCTGACGATCATGTCCTTGATCCGGTCGACGACGAACACGTAGCCCTCGTCGTCCATGTAGCCGCCGTCGCCGCTGTGCATCCAGCCATCGCGCAGCGCGTCGGCGGTCTCGGCGGGCTTGTTCCAGTAGCCGAGCATGACGTGCCCGCCGCGCGAGCAGATCTCGCCGACCGTGCCCCGGGGCAGTTCGGCGCCGTCCGGGTCGAGGATCCGCACCTCGGAATGCGGCGCCGCCCGCCCCGCCGAGCGCAGCAACGACGTCTTCCGGTGCTCCTCCGGGCCGAGCAGCGTGGTGACGGGGGCGAGTTCGGTCATGCCGTACGCCTGGGTGAACGCGGCGTTGGGGAACGCCTTCATCGCCCGTTCCAGCACGGCCTGCGGAATCGGGGACGCGCCGTAGACGATCCGGCGCAGGCTCGTGGTGTCGTACTCGGCGAGCGCCGGATGGTCGACCACCAGCTGGATCATCACCGGCACCAGCAGGGTGTCGGTCACCTGGTGCGTGGCGACGGCTTCGAGCACCGCGACGGGGTCGAACGCCGGGATCATCACGTGCGTCGCGCCGAGGAGCATGGCGGCGCCCCACG
Source organism: Amycolatopsis sp. NPDC059021 (assembly GCF_042739895.1). NCBI lineage: Bacteria > Bacillati > Actinomycetota > Actinomycetes > Pseudonocardiales > Pseudonocardiaceae > Amycolatopsis > Amycolatopsis sp. NPDC059021. The sequence continues at coordinate 3,803 of NZ_JBHYIQ010000053.1, read as the reverse complement.
CCGCGAGGTCGGCGGCGTGGAACATCGGCGCGGCGTGCAGGTAACGGGCCCCTGGCGCGAGCACGCACCCGCTGGCGACCGAACCGAACGCCGACGTGAGCAGGTTGGTGTGCGAGAGCATCACGCCCTTGGGGAAGCCCGTCGTGCCCCCGGTGTAGAACAGCCCGGCCAGCTCGTCGCCGCTCCGCCGCGCGTCCTCGATCGGCTCGGCCGACGCGATCAGGTCCTCATAGGACAGTGTGCCCGCCGGCGCGGGCCCGTCGCCGCAGTGGATCACGGTGCGCAGCCCGGAATAGGCGTCGTGCAACGCGGGGAGCATCTTCGCGAACGCGTCGTCCACGAGCAGCACGTGACTGTCGGAATCGTCGAGGGAGTAGGCGATCTCGGCCGGGCTCCAGCGGATGTTCACCGGGTTCAGTACCGCGTTCGCCCACGGCACGGCCAGCAGGTATTCGTGGTACCGGTCGGAGTTCAGCGCCAGCATCGCGACCCGGTCGCCGTCGCCGACCCCGAGCCCGCGCAACGCGCTCGCCAGCCGGGCGACCCGGCCGGCCGTCTCGCCGAACGTGCGTTTCCGGTCGCCGAAGACGGTCATCGCCGCGTCCGGGGTTTGCTGGACGGCGCGGTGCAGTCCCTGGGTCAGATACATGACACGTCTCCTCCGACAGGACCGACACGGGTGGTTTGTGAATCCCGGCAAGTGACCTTCGCCTCACGATGACCTCGTGAACAGGCTATGTCAAGCGGTGTTGTGAGTTAAGTGAATGCTCGATAGCCTCGGCTGGTGGACAACAGCGTGCTGTCGCGGGGGAGCAGGCCACGGAACCGGCGCGCGCTCATCGTCGCGGCCGCCGGTGACCTCTTCGCCCGCCGCGGCTACGCGCGGGTCGGGATGAGCGAGATCGCGGAGGCGGTGGCCATCGGGCCGTCCGCGCTGTACCGCCATTTCTCCGGCAAACAGGACCTGCTGCGCGAAGTGATCACCGAGGGGCTCGTGCCGATCCGGGACACGCTGTCGGCGCCGGGTCTTCGCGGCCGGGCCGCGCTGCGCGGGCTGGCCGCGATCGGCGTCGAGCACCGGCCGCTCGGGGTGCTGTGGCAGCGCGAGGCCCGGCACCTGGCCGACGACGACCGCGCGCGGCTGCGGCGTGAACTGCGGGAGATCGGCGCGCTCGCGGCCGGGCACGTCCGGCTGGCACGCCCCGGGCTCGACGACGGAGCGGCCGCGCTGTTGGCGTGGTCGGTGATCGCGGTCGCCGCGAGCGTGTCCTTCCACCGCGTCGATCTTTCCCGGGTGCCCGCCGCGGACCTGCTCGCCGGGCTCATCGACGCCGTGCTGGACACCGGACTTCCGGATCCCGGCGAACGCGCGCCAAGCCCTCCGGCGGTGGGGATGCTGCCCGCGTCGCGGCGGGAAGCATTGCTCATCGAGGCCGTCCGGATGTTCGCCGAACGCGGTTACACCGGCGTGGCCATCGAGGACATCGGCGCGGCGGTGGGCATCGCCGGCCCGAGCGTCTACAACCACTTCCCGGCTAAGCTCGACGTGCTGACGACCGCGTGCCGCCGGGGGATCGGCCTGCTGTACATGGACCTCACCGCCGCGTACACGGCGGCGTCGGCCGCACCGGACGCACTCCGCGCACTCATCCGCTCCTACACCCGTTTCACCCGGGTGCACCCCGATTTCGTGACACTGCTGATCAGCGAGATCGGCCACCTGCCCGAGGAGGAGCGGCACAGCGTGCGACGGGCCCAGTACGACTACGTCAGCGAATGGGTGCACCTGCTCGGCCTGACGCGCCGGGACATCGATCCGATCGCCGCCAGGATCCGGGTCCACGCCGCGCTTTCGGTCCCCAACGACGCGGCCCGTACGCCGCGGCTGCGGCGCGGGCGCGGAACCCCGGCGGCGCTGGAACGCGTCGCCGCCGGGATTCTCGGGATCGCCTGAAGCCGGGCGCGTGGCCGCGGGCAGACCGCGCCGGGACCGGTGGCGGCCGGGTCCGGAGCCGCCATCGGCGGGATCAGGCGTTCTGTGCTCCGTTGTAGACCTGCCAGGCAACATCGCGGTAATAGGCGAAGTACGAATCGCCCCAGCTGCCGAAATAGCTGGCGGTCTGCACGGAGGAGCCGTCGTTCTGGTAGTTCACGATGAACGCGCCGCCGCTCGCCCCGCCGGACAGGCCGTTGCAGTTGCGGATCTGGACTCCGCCCTGCGGCCCGTCGTAGGGCTGGCCTTCGCACCACACGGCGTAGTCCTTGTCGCCAGGGAGTCCGACGCCGTGGGCATATCCGTTGGTCGCCCAGTTGAACCCGATGCCCGAACCGCCGACGACGTCCTGCACGTGCCGATTCCCGTTCCCGCCGGTGCTCAGCACGATGAAGGCGTTGTCACCGCCCGCGCCCTTCTCGTCGATCCGCCAGCCCATCGACCGCCAGTTCCACCAGCCGTACGGCGCGCTTCCCTTGTTGTACGACGGCGCGAAGCGGAAATTGGTGTAGGTCTGCCCGGTGCCGATGTCCATGACGCAGTGCCTGCCGGTCGAGACGACGTCGTGGTTGTTGCTGGTGACGACATTGGCGGAACAGATGTAGTCGCCCTTGCCCGGTACGGTGAACACGAGTCTGCCCATGGTCACCCAGATGCTGGCCGCCGCGTGCATCCCGGATCCGGGCTGGGGCGGGGTGGCGTGCACGAATCTGGGCGTGCCGGCGGGTTCGGCCTGCCGGCCGGCCCCGGTGATCGCGGGCGGGTCGATCGGTTTGGCGTTCGCGAGCCGTTCCGGGGTCCAGTAGGAATCGAGCCGGGCGGCGGAGGTGTGGTTGACCGCGGTCTGGACCACCGAGGTCGCCGCCTGTGCCGGTGCGGCCGGGACGAGTGCCGTGATGAGGGCCGCGCAGGCGGCCGCGAGCGTGATTCGGCGCATGATGGTTCCCCTTGGGAATGTGAGGAGCGATCGATACGGGACGAACCGTGCCGGCGCCGGACGGCGAGCACATCGTGACACGGGGAACGCGGTCCCACGATATTCCCTCGACATTCCTGTCCGAAAACAGACAACGTTGTCCCCCAACAGGAAGAACCATGACTACCGAAGGGAAACCACCGATGACCGGAGACGAGTTCCTTGCCGCGGCGCGCATCGCCGCGCGCCTGCTGCGCGAGCCCGCCGTCGCAGCGGCCTGGGACGCGCCCAGCGCACTGCCGGAGTTCAGTGTCGGCGGCCTCGCCGGGCATCTGGCCTATCAGGTCCTGGCCGTACCGGACGCGTTGTCGGGGCCGGTGCCCGAAGAACCGGTGATCAGCCTGCTCGACCACTACGGCCGGGTGGAGTGGATCGGGGCGGGGCCGGAGGCCGAGATCAACGTCCGCATCCGTGCCGGGGGCGAGCGCGCCGGCGCCGAAGGGCCGGAGACGCTGGCCGAGCGGATCGACGCCACCGTCGTCGAACTGGCGGGTGCCTTCGCGGTGGGAGAGGACCGGCCGGTGCGGATCCCGTTGTGGGGACCGTGGTCGCTGCGGCTCGGCGATCTGCTGGTCACGCGGACGATGGAACTGGTGGTGCACGCGGACGATCTCGCCGTCAGCGTGGGAATCCCGACGCCGGAGTTCTCCGACGGCGCGGTCGCCGCGGTGGTCGGCCTGCTCTCCCGGCTGGCCGTGCGCCGGCACGGCGGGACGGCCGTGGTCCGCGCGCTGAGCAGGGCGGAGCGTGCCCCGGCGACGATCGCCGCCATCTGAGCGCACTCGGAAAACACGACGCGCGGGGTGGGGGGCGCGCGGGGCCCCCCCCCCCCCG
>NZ_JBHYIQ010000052.1:3877-68702 GCF_042739895.1 Amycolatopsis sp. NPDC059021 | reverse complement strand
ACGAGGGACACACGGTCCCTCGATGTGGCCCCCACGGACCGCTGGGCACCGGTCAGAGGATTTCGGCGGCGGTGCCGACGTCGGGCGGGCCGAGGTCGGGGTTGAGCGCGCCGGTCAGCTCGACCAGCTCCGGTTCGACCTCGTGCGGGGTGATCCGCCCGTCGCGGATGTCCTCCGCGTAGTGACACGCGACGCGCTGACCGCCGATGTCCCGCAGTTCCGGGCGGTCGGTCGAGCACAGGCTCTCCTGCCGCCACGGGCACCGGGTGTGGAACCGGCAGCCGCTCGGCGGAGCCGCCGGGGAGGGCAGGTCGCCGGCGAGCAGGATCTGCTCCCGGCTGTCCTCCACGGCCGGGTCCGGCACCGGGATCGCCGAGAGCAGCGCCCGCGTGTACGGGTGCAGCGGGTTCTCGTACAGCGCGTCCGCGTCGGCTTCCTCGACGAGGGAACCGAGGTACATCACGCCGATCCGGTCGGAGATGTGCCGCACCACCGCGAGGTCGTGCGCGATCACCACGTAGGTCAGGCCGAGCTCCTCCTGCAGATCCTCCAGGAGGTTCACCACCTGCGCCTGCACCGAAACGTCCAATGCGGACACCGGCTCGTCGGCGACGATGAGGTCGGGTTCGACGGCGAGCGCCCGCGCGATGCCGATGCGCTGACGCTGACCGCCGGAGAACTCGTGCGGGTACTTCCGCAACGCGGTCTCCGGCAGGCCGACCGCGGCCAGCAGCTCACGCAGCCGCCGGTCGGTGGCTTCCTTGTCCTTGTCGAGGCCGTGTGCGCGCATGCCCTCGAGCAGAATGGACTCCACCGACTGCCGAGGGTCCAAACTGGACAGTGGATCCTGGAAGATCATCTGCATCCGGCGGCGGGACTTGCGCAGCGCCTCGCCCTTGAGCTTCGCGACGTCGGTGCCGTCGAAGACGACACTGCCACTGGTCGGCTCGGTCAGCCGGAGGATCGCTCTGCCCAAAGTGGACTTACCGCAGCCGGATTCGCCGACGAGGCCGTAGGTCTCGCCTCGCCGGATCGCCAGGCTGACCCCGTCGACGGCGTAGACGTGCCCGATCGTCCGGTCGATCACGATGCCGCGCTTGATCGGGAAGTGCACCTTGAGGTCGTCGACCTCAAGCAGCACATCGCTGTTCGACTCGGTCATCGGACTCCTCCTCCGGCCGCCACCGCCGGCCGCACCGGGTTGTGACAACGCAGCAGGCCTCCGTTTTCGGGCACCAGCTGCGGCGACGTCTCACGGCACACCGCCAGCGCGTTCGGGCAGCGCGGCGCGAACGCGCAACCGCCGTCCCACGGGATGTTGTCGGCCACCGAGCCCTTGATCGGGACCAGCTTCTCGCCCCGTCCCGCGTCGAGCCGCGGGATGGAGGCGAGCAGGCCGTGCGTGTACGGATGCCGCGGTTCGGCGAAGAGCTGATGACGCGGCGCCCGCTCGACGATCTTGCCGCCGTAGAGCACATTCACCTCGTCGCAGAGCCCGGCGACGACACCGAGGTCGTGCGTGATCATGATCAGCGCGGTCCCGGTGTCCTGCACGAGTTCGCGCAGCAGCGCCAGGATCTGCGCCTGGATGGTGACGTCCAGCGCGGTCGTCGGTTCGTCCGCGATGAGCAGCCGGGGACGGCACGCCAGCGCGATCGCGATCAGCGCGCGCTGCCGCATCCCGCCGGAAAGCTGGTGCGGGTACTCGGAAAGCCGCCGGGACGGGTCGGGAATGCCGACCTTGTCCAGCAGTTCGACGGCCTCGATCGCCGCCTTCTTGCGCGGCATGTCGCGGTGGCGTTCCAGCACCTCGGTGATCTGCAGCCCGATCGGGATGACCGGGTTCAGCGAGGACAGCGGATCCTGGAACACCATGCCGAGATCCCGCCCGCGGCGGTCCCGCATTTCCTTGTCCGACAACGTCAGCAGGTCGGTGCCCTCGAAGGAGACCGAACCGCTGACCTTGTTGCCGCGCTTGGCCAGCAACCGCATGATCGCCAGCGACGTCACCGACTTGCCACAGCCGGACTCGCCGACCAGCCCGACGGTCTGGCCGGGTTCGACGTCGAAGCTCACCCCGTCCACCGCGGTGAACGGCCGCTCGCCGCGGCGCTGGAATACGACGCTGAGGTCGCGAACTTCAAGGAGTGCCACGGTAAATCACCGCCTGTTCTTCGGATCGAGGGCTTCCCGGAGCGATTCGCCGAGCAGTGTGAACCCGAGCGCGACCACGATGATCGCGATGGCCGGGTAGTACGCCAGCTCCGGGCGGATGTCGAGGAACTGACGCGCGGCCTTGCCGAGCATCAGGCCCCATTCCGCCCTCGACGGGTCCGGGTCGCCGAGACCGAGGAACGACAGCGCCGCCGCCTCGATGATGGACGTCGCCAGCGTCAGCGTCGCCTGGACGATGACCGGGCCGAGCGAGTTCGGCAGCATGTGCCGGAGCACGATCGCCCCGCGCTTCACGCCGAGCGACGTCGCCGCGAGCACGTGATCGCTGGTGCGCTGCGCGAGCATGGAACCGCGCAGCAGCCGCGCGAAGATCGGCACGCCGATCATCGAAACGGCGAGAATGACCGTCCACTGGCTCGGTTTCGCGAACAACGCGGCGATCGAGATCGCCAGCAGCAGTGACGGGAAGGCCAGCATGACGTCGACGATGCGCATGATCAGCGTGTCGACCCAGCCGCCGAAGGCGCCCGCGAGCCCGCCGAGGATCATCCCGATGACGACGCCGATCAGCGTCGCGAGGACACCGACGAGCAACGTCTGCTGGGCACCGACGATCAGCCGGGACAGGAAGTCGCGGCCGAAGTCGTCCACGCCGAGCGGATATCCCGGCATCGCGCCGGGGATGATGCCGCGGCCCATGTTGACCTTGTCCTGCAGGGACCGCGCGAGCGGGTCCTTCGGCGCCAGCAGCGGCGCGAAGATCGCCAGCAGCACGAACAGGATGGTGATCACGCCGCCGGTGATCGCCACCGGGCTGCGCAGCATGCGCCGCAGCGCCTCGCCACCGAGGCTGTGCCCTCGCGCGGCGGCCGACGCGAGCTTGTCGATCGGCTCCTTCTTCTTGTTCAGCAGAGTGTTCATCGCACACGCACCCTCGGGTCGATGAGCCCGTACGAGATATCGACCAGCATGTTCACCAGCACGTACACCAGCGCGCCGAACAGCAGCAGCGCCTGCAGCCGGGGATAGTCACGCCGTTCGATGCCTTCGGCGAGCAGATAGCCGAGGCCGCGGATGTTGAACACCCGCTCGGTCAGCACCGCGCCGCCGAGCAGCGCGCCGGTCTGCAGGCCGATGGTGGTGACCACCGGGAGCAGGGCGTTGCGCAGCACGTGCCGCCGCCGCACCACAGGCTGGGTCAGGCCCTTGGAGTTGGCGGTGCGGATGAAGTCCTCGTTGAACACGTCGAGCACCGAGGCGCGGGTGATCCGGGTGATCACCGCGAGCGGAATGGTGGCCAGCGCGAACGCGGGCAGGATCAGGTGTTTGATCGCGTCCCACATCGCGTCCCATTCCTGGGTCAGGATGCCGTCCAGGACAGCGAAGTTGGTGACGTTGGTGGCGTCGAGGCCCGCGGTCTGCCGTCCCTGGGAGGGAAGTCCCAGCGGCGCGGCCAGCGCGTCCTGCATCATGTAGCCGAGGAAGAACACCGGCACCGCGACACCGACCAGGGTGAGCACGACGATGATGTTGTCGACCGCGCCGCCCTTGAACCGTGCGGACAGATAGCCGAACGGGATGCCCAGCACGATCGCGAGAATCATCGCGGTGAGGCCGAGTTCGATGGTCGCGGGAAGAAAGCGCCCGATCTCGCCCATGACCGGCTGCGCGGAAACGAGCGAAGCGCCGAAGTCGCCGGTGACGGCCCGGCCGAGGAATTTGAAGTACTGGATGAAGATCGGCTGATCGAAGCCGAGGGAGTGATTGAGGAGTTCCACCTTCTCCGGCGTCGCCTTGTCCCCGAGAAGCGCGTAGGCGGGTCCTCCGGGAAGCGAGCGGAGCCAGGCGAAGACCAAAATGGACAGAAGCAGGAGCGTCGGGATCGCTTGTAGCAGCCGACGCACGATGAAACGGAGCACGTGCGTTCCTTTGTTGCCAGCCCGGGAAGCAGGGCCAAGGGGCGGGCGCGATCGCGCCTGCCCCTTGGCCCTCGCTATGCGGTCGGGATCAGCCGACGCTCACGGTGTTGAAACGTTCGTCGGTCAGCGGGCTGGCCACCAGGCCCTTCACCTTCGGGCCGACCACGATGGCGGGCGCCGGGTAGGCGATCGGGATGGCGGGAAGATAGTCCATGACCGCCTTGTTCGCCTGCTGGTACGCCTTGGCGTGCGCGTCACCCGCGGGTGCCGCGTCGGCGTCGGCCAGCGTCTTGAACAGCTCGGCGTTGTCGAAACCGAATTCCTTCTTCTTGCGGCCGAAGAACGTGCCGATGAAGTTCCCGGCGTCGTTGTAGTCGCCGGTCCAGCCCAGCAGGTGGATGTCCTGCTTGCCGAGCTGCTGCACGTCCTCCTTGTAGCCACCGTTCCACGGCTTGGCCACCGGCTCGACCTTGACGCCGATCGCCTTCAGGTCCTCGGAGATGGCGGTGAACGTGTCGGCCGGGTTCGGCATGTACGGCCGGGTGACCTCGGTCGGGTAGTAGAACTTCAGCGTGAGGTCGGTCGCGCCGGCCTCCTGCAGCAGCTTCTTGGCCTGTTCCTTGTCGTACGGGTACTTCTTGACGTCGTCGGTGTAGCCGGAGATGACCTTCGGCACGAACTCGGTCGCGACCTCGGACCCCTCGGCCAGCTTGGTCTTGACGAACTGCTCGCGGTTGATGCCGTACGCCAGCGCCTGACGGACCTTCGGGTCCTTCAGCTTCGGGTTGCCGGACTGGTTGATGCCCAGGTAGAGCAGGTTGAACGACGGGCGGATGAGCACCTGCTCGCCGTCGTTGCGCAGCAGGCCGTAGTCGGCGGGCGCCGGGAAGTCGTAGCCCTGGACGTCACCGGCCTTCAGCGCCTGCTTGCGGGCGTTCTCGTCCGGGATGATCTTGAAGATCAGCTTGTCCAGCTTCGCCTGCTGGCTCGGGCTGTCGGTGGCCTTGACCAGGGTGACCTCACCCTTGGCCTGGTCCCAGCTCTCGAGCTTGAACGGACCGGTACCGGAGACGAACTTCGAGGTGTACTCGCTGAAGACGGGCGCACCGCTGGAGCCGGTGACCTGGTTGCCGTTGTGCTTCGTGATCGCGTCCGGGCTCTGGATCGCGAACGCGGGCAGCGTGAAGGCGGCGGGGAAGGCACCCTTGGCCTTGTTCAGGTTGAGGACCGCGGTCGAGTCGTCCTTGGCCTCGCACGACTTGTAGACCGGGTCACCGGTCGCGGTGCCCTCGTTCTTGGCGAAGCCCTCGAAGACGTCGCCGTAGTAGATCATCGCGTTCTGGGCGAGATCGCCCTTCATGTTGTACCAGCGGTCGAAGTTGAAGCAGACCGCCTTCGCGTTGAAGGGCGTGCCGTCGTGGAACTTGACACCCTTCTTGAGGGTGAACGTCCAGGTCTTGCCGTCGTTGCTGGGCTCCCACTTCTCGGCAAGCGAGGGCTCGAGGTCGGCGGTGCCCGGCTTGTTCTGGATCAGCGTGTCCAGCATCTGCCGGGTGATGCGGTAGGTCTCACCCTCGTCGGTGAACGTCGGGTCCAGCATCTTCGGGTTACCCGCGTTGCCGAAGATCATCGTGCCGCCGGAACCACCTCCCGCGGCCTCGTCTCGTTTGGACGTTGCACACGCGGACAACGAGACCGCGACCGCGCCGGCCAGCCCGATCAGGGCAATACGGCGCGTTCGGGTCAGCCGCCATTGCTGCATCTGACACCCCTTGGGAGATGTTCGGTGTTTAGTCACCGTCCGGTCGGTCAGAAACTCAGCCGACAGCCGGTGTGTTCGCCGACACTAGCGGGAACTCGCCCCGCACTTAAGCACGCGAGGTTACGATCGCGCTACGTAGCAGCCAAAATAACCGCAATGCGTTGGTAAATCCTGACGGTAGGTAGCGGTTTCGGGACGATTGCTGCAATGAGCGCACAGCCAATGACACAAATGGACGCATCAGGGTTCGCCCGGACGTGGTTCAGTCCACGTGACTGTCGGCGGCCTCGCGCGTACCGTCCACGGCAAACCAGCCACGCTCGAAGAGCTGCCATCGCCGCAGGTCAGCGCGGTGGTCCAGACCGTCCCTGGCGACCGAGCGGGCCAGCCGCGCCGCCTCGTCACCGCCGTCGACCCAGCACAGATGGGACAGCAGCGGCCGCACCGAACTCCGCCCGCTGGAAACGCCCTCCAGCACCAGTACTTCGGGTAGCGGAACGGTCACCGTGACGCCGAGACGGGGGCCTTCCGGCGGCCATTCCATCCGCCGGTAAGCACCGGGAGAACCGGCGGAGAGGGGCTTTAAAACGCCTTCGCAGAGCCGCGGCCACCAGGCCACCGGATCGTTCCAGGTGGCGAATTCGTCGGTGCTCAAGAGAACAACGGGCACTTCCCGTGCCCGGAAATCCTCGACAATGGATCGCGCGAATGTCGACTTTCCCGCGCCTGACGGGCCGTCAACAGCCAGCAGGCGCACATTCCCGAGCCGCGGTGGTGCCGCGAGGACCGCGTCGATCAGCGCGCGCGTACCGAACTCGCTTTGGCGACGGTGTCCGCCTCGGGCAGTCCCTTGACGTCGTCCGGGGCCGTCGTCCTGGCCTCCAGCTCGGCGATCCGGCCCTCGAGCTCCTTCTTCGTGTCCTCGAGCTCGCAGCGCAGCAGCGCGATCTCCTCGACGGAGGTCCGGACCTCTTCCTCCAGGTGCCCGACCTCGGTGGACAGATGCAGCGCGACCAGTGCCAGCACGACGCCGGCCAGCAGGAAGACGAGGTTCGACGGCGTCTTGACGCCGGTGATCTTCGCCAGGAACTCCGCGGCCTGCGGGATGACCGCGAGCACGACGACGCCGACGGAGACGATGAGCCACACGCCCGCGTACTTCTCCCGCAGCTTGCGCCTGCGCATCATCTCGAGGACGACGAACAGCACCAGGCACGCGACGACGATGCTGAGAATGCGCCAGCCGTCCATGGACGGGACCTCCTTCTTACGCCGAGTCGGACGAGTCGACCGCGGGGCGGCGGCGCACCAGCGCCAGCAGCAACGCGAGACCGGCCCGGCTCAGGTAGACGGCCGATTTGATGGGCGAGTGACTGGGTGTGCCGGCGGCACGCTCCCGCATGATCACCGGGATCTCGGCGATGGTGAGCTTCGCGCGGATGGCCAGCACCAGTGATTCCACGGTGTCGCCGAGATACTCGGCCGGGTAATAGGACGCGAACAGCTTGATCGCCTTCGGGCCCATCGCCTTGAACCCCGACGTGACATCGGTGAGCTTGCGGCGGGCGAGCCGGGAGAACACGATCGACAGCGCGACCATGGCGTACTTGCGCGGCCCGCTGGCCTTGTACGAACCCTTGCCCGCGAACCGCGAGCCGATGACGATGTCGGCCTCGTCCAGCCCGCGCAGCAGGGCGGCGACCTCTTCGGGGTCGTGCTGGCCGTCCGCGTCCACCTGGACGACGACGTCGTAGTCGCGCGCTGCGGCGTACCGGAAGCCGGTGCGCATCGCGCCGCCGACGCCGAGGTTGACCGCCAGCCGGGCCACGTCCGCTCCGGCGGCCCTGGCCAGCTTGGCCGTGTCGTCGACCGATCCGTCGTCGACGACCAGCAGGTCAGCGCCCGGCAGGGACCTCTTCACCTGCTCGATCACAGCGCCGACACTGGCCTGCTCGTTGAGGGCAGGCATCACGATGAGTACGCGACGGCTGGTCACGGAGGCCGCCGGTGCTGTCACAGACACGAGGTCCACTCTAGCTTCTTACTTGCCGTGAGCAGTTCCGGACCCGGGCGCGGCCCCGGCCGTGACGACGTCGCGCATGCCCTCGATCTCGTAGACCGAGGCGTCGTCGTTGTGGAAGACCCGCTTGAACCCCGGCGTGCTGTCCAGCCGCTCCAGGCCGACCGCGCGCTTGTCCTTTTCGTCCTGGGTCACCATGCCCCGGCCGACCACCACGTACCGCACCTTCTCCTCGGCGAGGTCCTTACGCACCGTGGGGTTCTTGTTGATGTCGTTGAGGTAGACCGTCAGGAATCCGGCCGTGCTCTCGAACGGCGCGCCGTAGAACGTCCATTCGACCGGGGTGACACCGGCGAGGGCGTACATCCACACCGAGCCGTCCTTGCGGTCGTTCATCACCTTCTCGCCGGGCGCGACGTGCTGGGCGAGCCAGGCGTACGCCTCTTCTTCCTTCTTGGACACCGTGGGGCCGTCGCCGTAGTTCCGGCCCAGTGCCGACGAGTTGCGTCCGATGTAGGCGCCCTTGCTGAGCCCGGCCATGACCAGGCCGATCACCACCGCGGCCACGATCGCGGCCGTCGCGGGTTTGAAGTTCGGCTTGCGCCGTTCCACGAAGCCCGCGAACTTCTCCGCGCCGGTGTTCACGAACTCACCGACCGCGACCGCGCCCGCCAGCGGGACGAGCGCGGCGATGCGCCAGTGGTCGTTGTAGAAGATTCCGGTCAGGGTGTGGACGAGGTTGGTCTCCAGCGACACCGTCGCCGCGAAGAGGCCGCCGAGCAGCACGTACGCGGCCACCATCCACAGCATGCGGCGGTGCTTGACCATCAGGAAGATGCCGATGATCGCCGGGATGCCGATCCACCACTGCGGGAACGCGGCCATCGGCGAGAACGTGATCGTCTCCCCGATCCCGCCGGTCACGGTGGCCTCGGAGGCCCACCACGCGCTCGTGACGCCACCCACGTTGTACAGCGAGGGCAGCACGACGGGCACGCCGAACACGACGGCCAGCCCGACCATCGTGATCAGGGAAGCCGCCGAGCGCCGCCAATCGATCTTCTCGAACTTGAAGATCACCGCGAGCAGGATGAGCAGGAAGTACAGGATGACGACGAAGACGACGCTGGTGTGCAGCCCGGCCAGGCCCGCGACGCCGACGCCGATCGCGACCGGTCCCGCGATGCCGCGGGGCTCCAGGATCAGGCGCGCGAGCGCGAGCATCGCCGGGATCATCGCCACACCGGCGACGTAGGGCCACAGCGGGCCGCGCCACAGCGAGTCGTACGGGAACGAGGTGAACCAGGTCGTGACGGCGGCCGCGGCGGCGACGCCGATCGCGGGCATGCGCCAGGTGTTGCACATCGCCGCGACGCCCAGCGGCACGGTGAGGATGACCGCCAGCACCGCCAGGTTCAGCGTCGGCATCATCGTCAGGCCGCCCTTGCCGAAGACCAGGGCGAGCAGCGCGTGGTAGGTGTCCGGGTAGAAGTAGTGGGTCTCGTTCGGGACGTTCGCGATCGTGCCGACGGTGGACGGCCGCGCGTCACCGTGCTCGGCGATCCAGCGGACGAGGTTGCCGTGGAACGGCGCGTCCCAGCCCTGCTGGACGCGGTCGATCGCGTGGGTGCCACGCAGGAAGGTGACCGTGCCGACGGCCATGCCGGCCAGGACGCCCAGCCCGATCAGGACGTGGTCGCGCAGCGAGCGCTTCGGCCTGTTCTCGTCCTGTTCGGCCCATTCCGGATGACGTCGTGCGGTGAACCGGTTCACGGCGAACGCCAGTGCGAAGCCGACGACGGACAGCACGACTGTCCACAGTGCTACGTCGAGCATGTTCCAGCGGATGCCGAGCCCGCCGAGCACCGGGATGCCGAGCGCGACGATCCCGAACGTCAGCAGCGGCGCGGCGGCGGCGAGTGTCCAGCCGCGCAGCCTGATCGCCGCGCCGAACACCAAGCCCGGCAGCCAGAACGCGAGCAGAACGAGAACTACATTCATCGAATTCGCTGTCCCAACTTCACCAGCGTTACGCGCCGTCCCCACGGACGGCGCAGACCCGCGGCCACACTATCGGGACGCCTCGGCGGCGTTCGCGTTGCCCGGTCGCCGCAGCACGAACACCAGCACGACGGCCAGCCCGACGGTCGGCCCGGCACCCAGCCCGACGACCGCGCGAAGAATGGCGTCGCCGGGGAAGAACAGCAGGATCAGCGCCGTCGTCAGGGTGACCGACGCCCAGGTCAGCAGCACCTTGTTGGCCTGGGTCCGCGCCACGAGCACGGCGGCCATGAGCTGCATCGCGGTCAGCAGGACGGTGCCCCAGACCAGGCCGGTCATCCACCAGGCCTCGGCCACGAAATTGGCACCGAACAGGAGCTTGATGAGCCACGGGCCGATCAGGAAGCCGACCAGCGCGCCGACCGCCGCGAGCACGAGGGTGCCCAGCGTGCCGACGGCGAGCATGCGCCGGAGCCGGTGCATGCCCTCGGCGGTGCTGGACAGCCGGACCGCGGTGGGCACCGCGAGCGCCTGCAGCGGGGAGAGCAGCAGCAGCGGCACCCGCGCGACCATCAGCGCGGCGGCCAGCACCCCGAATTTCGTCTCGTCCGGGGTGGGCGCCAGGAGCTTGATCAGCGTCGGGTAACCGCCGATCACCGCGGCGGCGAGTCCGGACCCGATGAGCAGCAGCACGATCCGGCCGATGAGCGGGCGCCAGGCCTCGCCGTCGAGATGCGGGTCGACCAGCTGGGTGACCGGGCGCGCGAAGACCAGCCAGGCGAACGAGCCGAGCGCGGCCGCGATGGCGAGCGGCACCAGCCCGGTGATGCCCGCGATGACGACCGCGCCGAGCCCGGCGATGCGGACGACCGCCTCGGCGATCACCAGCCAGGAGTACGACCTGATCCGGTCGTGCCCCATCAGCAGGCCACGTGCGGAGAACTGGCAGGCGAACGAAATGGCGCCGCACAGCACGATGATCGCCAGTTCGGTGTGTCCTGAGTAGACCCTGTCGCCGATCATCGGGACGAGCGTGAGCAGGGCGATCGCGGTGACGATGACCATGCCGATCGTCATCGCCCTGATCGACGACTTCCCGGCCTTCTTCCCGTCCAGCGCCGCGACCGCGGACTGGCGGGAGATTTCCTGCTCCAGCGGGGAGAGCGCGCTGCCGAGGCCCATCAGCAGGCCCCAGAACGAGCTGAACACGCCGTAGTCGGCGGGGCTGAGCAACCGGCCGATGACGAGTGTCAGCACGTAGCCGAGGCCGATGGCGATCAGCAGGGAGAGGCCGACTTTCCCGGCGGACTTCCCGGTGTCCTTGGCGAGCGTCCTGCCGTCGACGCCGGCCTTGTTGTCGGTGCTGTCGGTGTTGTCGGTCACGGTGCTCATCGGCGCAGCCGGGCACGCAGGGCCATCACCAGGCCACGGATCGCACCCGCCCCGAAGCCCGCGGCGAACACCGGGGTGAGCTGGGCGACCGCGCGGGCCTCCGCCTTGGTCGCGCCGAACCGGGTCACCGCGGCACCCGCGGCGGCCGAACCGGCGGCGGCGAGCGCGACGGCGGTCTTCGGCCGCTTGGCGGCGACGCCGAGGCCGAGGAGGCCGAGGCCGAACGCGGCGAACAGGCCGTTGCGGGCGGGGCCGGGCGAGGCGAGGTAGGAGTCGACGAACGTGGTGCCGCGGAAATACGACTGCGCGACGAACTTCTTGAAGGAGTCCCGGCCGTGGTAGGTCGCGGAGAACTCCGGGGCGAGGTGGATGCGGTGGCGCTCGGCGATCCAGCGCAGGACACCGGTGTCGTCACTGGCGAAACGCACGTCGTCGAAAAGCGAGACGAAGGCGTCGGATGCCTCTTCGAGGACCTTGCGCGGCGCGGAAAAGAATCCGGTTCCCTTGGGGAAGACGTCGAATTCCTCGATTCCGAACGACATCAGCCGCGGGTTCGCGCAGTAACGGCGCCACGGGATCTTGACCAGTCCCGCCATGAAACCGGCGTAAGGATTGTGTTCGGAGGCGACGTTGATGTGGCCGTTCCAGACCAGCCTGTCCGGATGCTCGCGGAGCTGGTCGCGCAGGAAGGTGAGCGAGCCGATGTCCACGATCACGCGGCTGTCGAGCAGCAGGATGTGCTCGCCGGAGGCCTTCGCGATCCCCGCCCGGCGCGCCTCGAAGCGCCCGCCGTTCGGCTGCGACAGCACCGTGATGCCGTACCGTTCGCGCAGGTCGTCGAGCCTTTCCGGGGTGGCGTCGGTACTGCCGTCGTCCACCACGACGACCTCGGCCGGCCACTGCGCGGCCTGTGCTGAGGCAACCAGGGCGCCGACGCTCTCGGCGATCCAGTCCTGCTCGTTGTAGACCGGGATGACGACCGACAGCTTCGGGAGGAGCGTGTGGGCACTCACCGGGCCGAGGCTACGCGATAACGGGGGACCAGTATCCTTCGGGCACCGCAACACCCGACCAGAAATGGGCCCTCCGGTGATTTCCTTCATTCTCGGCACCACCGCGGAACTGATCAAGATCGCGCCCGTCTACCACGGGATCGCCGAACGCGGCATGCGGCCGAAGATCTGGTTCACCGCGCAGCACGTGGACGAGGTCGCCGACGTGCTCGCCGATCTGAACATGCCGGAACCGGACGTCTGGCTGGTGCCGCAGGACAAGGCGCACAACCTCGAGTCGCCCGCGCAGGTGCCGGGCTGGGCCGCGCAGGTGCTGCGCACCGCGTGGAGCCGCCGCGCCGAGCTGCGTGCCGCGCTGACCGAGGACGGCCGTCCGCCGCTGGTGCTGGTCCACGGCGACACGTTCACCACGCCGTACGGCTCGCTGATCGGGAAGCGGATCCTGAAGTCGCGCGTCGGGCACGTCGAGGCGGGCGCGCGGTCGGGCAGCATCCTGTCCCCGCTGCCCGAGGAGCTGAACCGCAAGATCGCGGCGAAGATCGTCGACATCCACTTCGCGCCGAGCGCGCGTGAGGTGAACAACCTGCGCAACGCCCGCGGCGTCGTCGTCGACACCGAGGCCAACACCGCGATCGACGCGATGCGGCTGGCGATCAACCAACCGCTGGACGTGCCGAACCTGCCGGAGAAGTTCGGCCTCGCCACGCTGCACCGCTTCGAGCTGGTGTCGCGGCCGGACAAGTACCGCGAGGCGCTGGAGATCCTGCGCGAGCAGAGCCGCAAGATGCCGATCCTGTACATGGCCGGGGCGCCGGAGCGCGAGAAGATCCGCGCGCTGGGCATCGGGAACATCTTCGACGACCAGTTCATCGTCCAGCCGAAGATGCGGTACCTGAAGTTCCTGCCGCTGGTGGCCCGCGCCGAGTACGTCGTCACCGACTCCGGCGGCCTTTCGGCCGAGTGCTACTACCTCGGCCTGCCGTGTGCCGTGCACCGCGAACGCACCGAGACGCCGCAGCACCTCGGCGAGACGGTCGTGCTGACCGAGATGCGCGGGGACAAGCTGCAGAACTTCCTGGACACCTACCAGAACCGGCGCGGCGAATCCTGGATGGACAAGTACCACCCGTCGGAGATCGTCGTGAACACCCTGGCGCAGCTGGGCTACTGCTGAGTCCCCGGCTTTGCCGTCAAGGCCACCTTACGGGCGTCTGATGCCCGCAAGGTGGCCTTGACGGCATCGGTGTGTGGGTGGCGGCGGCGTTTCGTTGTTTCCGCGTTTGCGGCTGTGTCCACAGTGGACGCTTCGGGGTCCGGATACCCTAGGCATACCCCCACCCTCCCGGGGGCACCCCTGCAACCATCGTATCGCCGTGGGGGTGTGCGGAGGGGGTGTTCGGCGAATCTGTGGATGGCCGGGGTGGTTGTGGACACCTCGCCGGGGAGTGCGTTCCGGGTCCGTGAATGCCACATTGAGGGACTCTGGGTCCGTGAATGTGGCATTCACGGACCCACGCCCCCGGGCCGGCCAAGGTCCCCTAGCGGCGGCGAGGCGGGCCGGGTGCTGAGGGACGCCACCAGCGAGGTCGAGACGTCCCGAACGACGCGTTCGAGACGGTGAACGTCCCCATCGGAGCGTTCGCGACGCGCTCGGGGGCCGCCGGGGAAGAGCCTGTCCCGAACGCTCCGTTCGCGACGTAGAGCGTCCCGAACGCTCCGTTCGCGACACCCGGCCCGGCGCCACCCGCACGCGAAAAGTCCGTGGGGGCCTCCTTGCGGGACCCAGAGTCCCTCAAGGAGGCCCCCACGGACCAAAACTAGAGCGCGCGGCGGCCGGAGAGGGCGCGGCCCAGGGTCAGCTCGTCGGCGAATTCGAGGTCGCCGCCCATGGGCAGGCCCGACGCGAGCCGCGTCACCGATAGGCCGGGGAAGTCCCGCAGCATGCGCACGAGATACGTCGCGGTGGCCTCGCCCTCGGTGTTCGGGTCGGTCGCGATGATCACCTCGGTGACGTCCGCCTCGCCGATGCGGGCCAGCAGCTCACGCATGCGCAGCTGCTCCGGGCCGATCCCCGACAGCGGGTCGAGCGCCCCGCCGAGCACGTGGTAGCGGCCCTTGAACTCGCGGGTGCGCTCGACCGCGAGCACGTCCTTGGGTTCCTCCACGACGCAGATGACGCTGAGGTCGCGCCGCGCGTCACGGCAGATGCGGCAGGTCGCCTGCTCGGAGACGTTGCCGCAGATCTCGCAGAACTGCACGCCCTCCTTGACCTTGCCGAGCACGTCCTGCAGCCGCGCGATGTCGGCGGGATCGGTCGCCAGCAGGTGGAAGGCGATGCGCTGCGCGCTCTTGGGCCCGACCCCCGGCAGCCTGCCGAGTTCGTCGATCAGGTCCTGGACGACACCTTCGTACACCGGGCTGTCAGCCGCCGAAGCCGAGGGCGCCGAGGTCCGGCATACCGCCACCGCCGCCGAGGCCGCCCGCGAGCGGGCCCAGCTTCTGCTCGGTGAGTTTCTGCGCGCTGGCCGACGCGTCCCGCACCGCGGCGACGACCAGGTCCGACAGCGTCTCCACGTCGTCCGGGTCCACCACCTTGGGGTCGATCGCCAGCGTCTTGAGCTGACCGTCGCCGGACACGGTCGCGGTGACCAGCCCGCCGCCCGAGGTACCGGTGACCTCGGTCTTGGCCAGCTCGTCCTGCGCTTCGACCAGCTTCTGCTGCATCTGCTGAGCCTGCTGCATGATCTGCGACAGGTCGAAGCCGCCGCCGGGTTGCACCATGATCCGCCCGATCCTCTCTGTCTGTGTCCTCCCAGGGTAGCCGCGTCCGCGGGGCCCCCGGTCGAGGCCGCCCAGGGTGTCTTGACCGGCGAAGCGGATCCGCTGTGGCACCGTGGTCGCCGTGCGACACCGCGTGACTTCTCCGCTGCTGGTCTCGTGCCTGCTGCTGGGCGCCTGCGGAACCGGCGACGTCGCCGCGCCACCCGCACCGAAGACGTCACCCAGCACACCGGCGACCACGACGACATCGGCGCCGCCGGAGCGAGTCGTGGTGCTCGATCCCGGGCACAACGGCGGCAGCGCCGCACATCTCGCCGAGATCAACCGCCTGGTGCCCGCGGGGCGCGGCAGGACGAAACCGTGCAACACCACGGGAACCTCGACGAACGCGGGCTATCCCGAGCACGCGTTCACCTGGGACGTCGCGCAGCGGGTCGGCACCGCCTTGGGAGCCAAGGGAATCAAGGTCGTCTACACCCGCCAGGACGACTCCGGCGCCGGACCGTGCGTGGACCAGCGAGCCGCGACCGGCAACGACGCGAACGCCGACGCGGTCGTGTCGATCCACGCCGACGGTTCGAATTCCGCTGGCGCGCACGGCTTTCACGTGGCGTATTCGTCGCCACCGCTGAACGACGCGCAGGGTGAACCCGCGGCGAAACTCGCACGAACAGTGCGGAACACCTTGCGGGACAAGGGTTTCAGCACCGCCAACTACCTCGGCGCCGAGGGCCTTGCACCACGTGACGACCTGGCGGGCCTGAACCTCTCGACCCGCCCGGCCGTGCTCGTCGAATGCGGGAACATGCGTGACGCCAACGAAGCGGCCGCGATGACGAGCGCGACCGGACGTCAGCGCTACGCCACGGCGATCGCCGCCGCCATCGAGGCCTACCTCGGCTGATCGAGGGGCCGGGCCCCGAGATGGTCGGAGATCAGCTTGTGCGCGATGTCGTGCGGGTCCTCCTCTGGCGGCGGTGGCGGCGCGGGCGGCGCCGGGCTCGCGTCCTCCGAGTAGAGCTCCTCGTCGTCCTCCATCGGCTCCGGCGGGAGCGGGATGTCGGGCTCGGAGGTCGCCACCTTCGGCCGTGACGGCGCGGCGGGCTCCGGCGCGGGACGGCTCGGGGCGGGACGGGCCTGCTCGGCGGGCGCGGATGCGGCGGCCGCCGATGGCCGCGTGAACGACCGCTCCGGTGCGGGGGCGGCCTGCTGCGCAGGTTGCGCCGCGGGCCGGGCGGGCGCCGCCGCGGCGGCGGCACCGTGCACGCACCGCACCTGCCAGTCGCCGGGGACGACGGTCTTCAGTGCCCCGGCGATCTTCTGCGCGTTGGCCTGATCGGACAGCCGCCGGGCGAGCGGCTCGGACTTGTGCGTCAACGTGACGACCGAGCCCTCGACGCCGACCACGGTGGCCTGCGTCAGCATCGCCTCGAGGCTGCGCCCGCCGGGGACCTGACGCAGCGCCGCCAGCAGCTGTGGCCAGGCGTTGCGCAAGGCCGCGGCATCCAGGCCGCCGGACTCCGCCGGCGCGACGGACTCGGCGGGCGGGGCGGCAGCGGGTTCGGCCGCGCGTGGTTCCGGCTGTGCCGCGGGCCGCGACGGCGCCGCACTCGCGGGAGCGGGAGCAGGCGGAGCCTGCTCGGCAGCGGGTGCCGCCGAGGGCCGGGTGAACGACCGCTCCGGCGCGGGAGCCGCCTGCGGCGCGGGAGCGGGCTCTGGCGCCGGACGAGCCGGGGCCGCGGGCGCGACGGCCTGCGGTGCCGGGGCCGCGGGCTGGGCCGGTGCGGCCGCGCGCTGGGACGGACGCTGGAACTCGCGCTCCGGCGCGGTACGCACCGGCGCCTCGGCACCCGCGTCCCCACCGCCACCGGCGGCCGGCCCCCGGCGTTCGAGCCGCTCGATCCTGGCCAGCAACGCCTTCTCCGCGTCGGTGACCGAAGGCAGCAGCATCCGCGCGCACAGCAGTTCGAGCACCATGCGCGGCGAGGTCGCGCCGCGCATCTCCAGAAGTCCATTGTGGACAATGTCGGCGTAGCGGGACAGCGTGGCGAGGCCGACGCGCTGCGCCTGCTCGTCCATCCGCTTGAGCTCGTCGTCCGGCGCGGACACCAGGCCCCGCGAGGCGGCGTCCGGCACCGAGCGCATCAGCACCAGGTCACGCAGCCTGTCGAGCAGGTCGGTCGCGAACCGGCGCGGGTCGTGCCCGGCGTCGGCGAGCTTCTCCACCGTGGAGAACACGGTGGCCGCGTCCTCGGCGGCCAGCGCGTCGACCATGTCGTCGATCAGGGCGACGTCGGTGACCCCGAGCAGCGCGACCGCACGGGAGTAGGTGACACCGTCCGGCCCGGCCCCGGCGAGCAGCTGGTCCAGCACCGACTGCGTGTCCCGCGCCGAGCCGCCGCCCGCGCGGACGACCAGCGGGTACACCGCCGGCTCGACCTGCGCGCCCTCGGCCGCGACGTTGCGCTCCAGCAACGCACGCATCGAGCTCGGCGGGATCAGCCGGAACGGGTAGTGGTGCGTCCGCGAGCGGATGGTGGTGAGCACCTTGTCCGGCTCGGTCGTGGCGAAGATGAAGATCAGGTGTTCCGGCGGCTCTTCCACGATCTTCAGCAGCGCGTTGAAGCCCTGCGTGGTGACCATGTGCGCCTCGTCGATGATGAACACGCGATAGCGCGATTCGGCGGGCGCGTAGAAGGCCTTGTCCCGCAGCTCACGCGCGTCGTCGACACCACCGTGACTGGCGGCGTCGAGCTCGGTGACGTCGACACTGCCCGGCCCTTCCGGCGCGAGCGCCTTGCAGGAATTGCATTTCCCGCACGGATCGGGTGTCGGCCCCTCGGCGCAGTTCAGCGAGCGCGCCATGATGCGCGCGCTCGACGTCTTGCCGCAGCCGCGCGGACCGGAGAACAGGTACGCGTGGTTGATGCGGCCCGCGGCGAGCGCGGTGCGGAGGGGTTCGGTCACATGCTCCTGACCGACGACCTCGGCGAAGGTCGCCGGACGGTACTTGCGGTACAGCGCTAATGCCACGCCGCGAGGGTACCGGTAGGGGACGACACAACTAGGCTCGCCCGGTGAGCCATGGCCGATCAGCCCGCAACCGGCCCACCCGGCAGGCCCATCCGACCCCGGGCAAGTACCCCGTTCGCTTCGGCATCGCGGAACTGCTCCGGGACGCCGACAACGCGAACGCGTGGATGCTGTCGGTCGACGGCGTGGCCCAGTCGTACGTCGACCTCGACGATCCGACGAACCTGGAGTTCGACTACGTCCGCCGGATCGCCGACGTCGTCGACCACCTCGCGCCGGGCCCGCTCGACGCCCTGCACGTCGGCGGCGCCGCGTGCACGCTGCCCCGGTACGTCGCCGCGACCCGGCCCGGCTCACGTCAGCACGTCTTCGACGCGGACGGCGAGCTGGTGGACCTGGTCCGCGCCCAACTCGGGCTGAAGGTGCCGAACCTGCGAGTCCGCGTTTCGGACGGCCGCGCCGGAGTCGCCAGCCGCCGCGACGCGACCGCCGACGTCGTCATCGCCGACGCCTTCGAGAGCGCGAAACTGGCAGGCGGCCTGGCGACCGTCGAGTTCACCGCGGACGTCGCACGAGTGCTGCGCCCGGCCGGGACGTACCTCGCGAACATCACCGACGGCCCCGGACTACCGTTCGCACGCCGCTTCATCGCGACGCTCGCCGAGGTCTTCCCGCACACTCTCCTGCTGGCCGAACCCGCCGTACTGCGCGGCCGCCGCTTCGGCAACCTCGTGCTCGCCGCGTCGCGCGTCGATCTCCCGGTCGCCGCGGTGGCCGCCCGGACCGCGTCGTCAGCCTTCCCCGCGCGCTGCGTAAGTGACGCCGAACTGCGCAAACTCCGCGGCAAGGCCACGCCGATCTTCGACGACGCGCCGGCGGAAGCACCCGAGCCGCCCGACGACGTCCTCGGCTTGTTCTAAGCGGGATCGAGGCCGAGGAGCCGGGTCACGAGGGCGACCTGATCGGCGTAATGGCGAATGAACTCGGGTGACCGGGGATCGACCTCGCAGACGCCCTCGATGACGTGCGGCAGCGAGGTGACCGCCATCGCCCCGGCCATCAGCATGATCATCAGGCAGGCCGGGTCCACCTCGGCGGGCAGCCGGCCGGATTCCTGCAGGGCACGGATGCCGTCGACGCTGTGCCGCATCCGCTCCGCGCGACGTACCTGGTCGGGGTCGTCCTGCGGACCGCTGTACTCCAGGCCGCCCCAAGCGAACAGCCGGACGCCGTCCGGATTCTTCAGCGCCTCCAGCGCGTACCGACGGATCGCCTCGGACGGCTTCATATCCGAGGTCACCAGCTCGCTCTCGTACTGCCACCAGCTGTCCGAAAGTGCCTGGTAGAGGCCTTCCTTGCCGTCGAAGTAGTACGAGATCAGCTGCTGGTTTACCCCGGCCCGCGCGGCGATCGCGCTGATCCGCGCGCCCGCGAACCCGTGCCGGGCGAACTCGGCCGCCGCCGCGTCCAGGAGGAGCTTCCTGGTGCGCTCCGGATCGCGCTGCCGTTCCTGTGGCTTGGGTGACCTGCGGGCCTTCGAAGGGGACACGCCCGGGACTATACCCGCGCTTGGCACTATCACCTGTCCAGATCACTCAATCAAACAGATAGTTGACACAGTCGACCAGCCTCTTGATTATGGGAGACATGAGCGAACCCCAGCAGACCGCCGTCCTCGTCGCCGGCGGCGGCACCACCGGCCTGTCCACCGCACTTTTCCTTGCGAGACAAGGAATCCGCCCGATCCTGGTCGAGCGGCACCCGTCGACGGCGATCATGCCGCAGGCGCGGGCGTTCAACCCGCGCACGATGGAGATCTACCGCGCTCTCGGCCTGGAGGAGGACATCCGTGCCCGCACGTCGATCCTCGCCGGACTGCCGGGGATGATCGGCGCGGACACCCTCGCCGGCGAGGAACGCTTCCGCGTCGAGGTGCTCGATCAGCTCCGGCCGCCGCCGGACCTCAGCCCCGCGGACTGGGGACTCGTCGACCAGGACGATCTGGAGGACGTTCTGCGCATCCACGCCGAACGCAGCGGCGCCGACGTGCGCTTCGGCACCGAACTGATCTCCCTCGACTCCGGCCCCGACGGCGTGACGGCCCTGGTACGCGAAGGCGACGCCGAATACCGCATTCACGCCGAGTACCTGGTCGCCGCGGACGGCAACCGCGCCGGCATCCGCGGACGGCTCGGTGTCGGCGCCGACGAACTCGCCCCGCGGGGTCACGTCCTGTACTGCCTCTTCGACGCCGACCTCACCGAGGCGCTGCGCGGACGCCGGTTCCTGCTCGCCTACCTCGACCAGCCGGCGACCGGCACGGTGCTCGTGCCGATGCGCCAGCACGGGCGCTGGATGCTGGGGATGCCGTACGACCCGGCGAAGGGCGAAAACCCGGACGACTTCACCGAACAACACTGCGTCGAGCTGATCCGCACCGCGGTCGGGGAGCCGGATCTCGACGTCACGCTCGTACCGCCGGTGCCAGGATGGCGTCAGAAGGTCTCGCACAGCACCGGCGGCGCCTGGGTCGCCCACCGATTCCGCGACGGACGGGTGTTCTTCGCCGGCGACGCGGCCCACGTCATGCCGCCCGCGGGTTCCTACGGCGCCAGCACCGGGATCGCCGACGCGCACAACCTCGCCTGGAAGCTCGTCGCGGTGCTCGACGGCCAGGCGGACGAGGCGCTGCTGGACACCTACGAGCAGGAACGCCGCCCGGTCGCGCGAGTCACCGCCGAGCAGTCGATCCGGCTACTGCACCTCCGCTACCAGGGAAGCACCGAGGAGGTCTCGGCCGCCGAGGACCTGGCCGTGACCTTCGGCTACCGCTACACGTCCCCAGCCATCCTGACCGAACCGTCCACCCCGGACACTCCGCTCGCTCCGGTCGCGGACCCCACCACCTTCACCGGCCACCCCGGCCTACGCGCCCCCCACGTCCGCCTCACCCGCGGAAACACCGAACTGTCCACAATAGACCTCTTCACCGGCGCCTTCACCCTGCTCGCAGCCCCGGACGGCCAAGCCTGGCTCCCCGCAGCCAAGGCAACAGCGAACGCCCTCTCCCTGCCCCTGCACGTCCACCACATCGGCACCGACCTGCAAGACCCGGAACACCGCTTCACCCCCACCTACGGCCTGACCAGGACGGGCGCCACCCTAATCCGCCCCGACGGCTTCGTAGCCTGGCGCTCCCCAACCCTCCCCGACACCCCCCAAGAGGCCCTGCACCACGCCCTACGCCGCATCCTGGCCCTCTATAGTCCGTCAATGCCACATTGAGGGACTCTGATTCCCTCAATGTGGCATTCACGGACTACGGCAAAAGGAAGGCCAGGGCCGCCAGGCCCGAAGCCGCACCGCACGGTCGGACGTGACCACAAGAGAGGCCAGGGCCGCCAGGCCCGAGGCCGAAAGGCCGGGACCACGCTGGGTCGGGAGTTGCCGCACCGTGGGGGTCCGGGGGGCTCGGCCCCCCGGGTAGACACCCGGGTGGGCGGCCTCAGCGAAGTCGCGAAGCGACGAGTATAGGGGACCCCGCACACCCGCCAGAGCCTGCTTATCCTTGCTGCCTTCCGGCCCTGGGGAGGTTCACAGGGTGGACGCCGCGCGGGGTCCGTCGCCCAGTGTAGCGGTACGCCGGGCGGGGCCTACGGGGCACCCGCCGCGGCGCGCGCCCGGTTGAACGTGTTGTGCAGGACGGCGAGCAGCGCGTCGCGGACGGACAGCTTCTGCCGGGCGTCGAACGTGATGATCGGGACGTCCTCGCCGACGGCGAGTGCCCAGCGGATGTCGTCGAGCTGGTGGGCGAGCGCGCCGTCGAACATGTTGACGGCGACGACGAACGGGAGCCCGGCCTTCTCGAAGTAGTCGACGGCCGGGTAGCAGTCGTCCATGCGCCGGGTGTCGACGATGACGAGCGCGCCGAGCGCCCCGTTGACGATGTCCTGCCACATGAAACCGAAGCGGTCCTGGCCGGGGGTGCCGAACAGGTACAGCTTGATCTCTTCGTCGATGGTGATGCAGCCGAAGTCGAGCGCGACGGTGGTCGTGGTCTTGGCCGGGACGTGCCCGGTCCGGTCGACGCCGGTGGCGACCGAGGTGATCGCGGCCTCGGTGGTCAGTGGCTTGATCTCCGAGATGGCGGACACGGCCGTCGTCTTGCCGACCCCGAAGCCGCCCGCGATGACGATCTTCACCGGGGCGGGTGGGCGGGCGGTGGCGCCCGCGGGGTCAGCGTATGGCGTTGAGTCCACTAATGATCCTTTCGATCATCCCGAGATCGTGAGAGACGTGGTTGCCCGGTCTTCGGACGACGACGTAGCCGAGCGCGGCGAGGTCGGCCACCAGCACCCGCGCCACCCCGATGTGCAGGCCGAGCAACGCCGCGATCTCCGCGACCGACATCGTCTTGCGGCACAGCGAGACAATCTCGCGCCGTTCGAAGGTGAGTTTGGGATGCGAGGCGGCGCCGAGCCTGCTGGTCAGCACCTGCGCCTCGATTTCCAGCGTGTGGTCGACAGGCTGGGCCCTGCCCGCGGTCAGCAGGTAGGGCCGCAGCAGGGAAACCCCGGTGTCCTCCAAGCCGGGCGACGGATCGTCGTCGCCGTTCATGGACATCCTCCTCATCCGCGCTACATCCCGACGGTGTTCTTGAGCTCCTCGATCAGCCCGGGTGTGAGCACTTCGGTGGCGCGGTTGGCGAACATCGCCATCTCGTACGCGATGGTGCCCAGGCTGGACTGCTTCCCGGCGAGGACACCGAGCGAGCAGCCGATGCTGATCGTGCTGACGAGCAGGTAGCCCCGCTCCAGCTCGATGATGACCTTGTCCGGGGCGCCGAGCGGGTGACTGTCGGAGACGCCGTTGGCGAGGCCGAGCATCGCCGAGGAGATGGCGGCGAGCCGGTCGGCGTTGGACCGTTCCAGTTCCGACGACATCGCGATCAGCAGCCCGTCGGCCGACACCGCGATGGCCGCGATCGCGCCAGCGGTGTTCTGGGCGAACCGGTTGACCAGCCAGTTGAAGTTCTTGGCCTCAACGCTGACGCCGGGTGCGGGTGTGGTCATTTCGTGCTCTCTTCCATCGGATCCGGCCGTACTGCGGCCTTGGCCAAACCTGCGGTGAACGAGTCGAAGGCCGCCCGTTCCGCGTCGGGGTCGCGTCGCGGCCACGCGGCACCGGACGGCGACGTCACCGGCTTCGCGTGCCGGCGGGGTGCGGCCTGTTGCCGGAGGCCCGGAGCGAGCTGGGCTCCCGGCACGCGGCGGATGAGCCCGCCGCGTTCGAGCGGTTGCGCCGGTTGTGCGGTCATCGTCGGCGGCGAGGGTGCGGCGGGCGCTGGTGGCGCGGCAGGCTTCGGCGCGGCGTGTTTCGCGGGTGCCGGGGCAGCAGGCGCCGGGACGACGGCCGCCTTCGCGAAGCCTTCCTGGAAGCCGTCGAGCGCGTCGCGGGCGGCGTCCGGGTCGTGCCGGGGCGTGCTTGCCGCCGCGGGTGCGGGCGCTGCGGCCCCGGGCAGCTGCGCCCCGGCGACCCGGCGGCGAAGGCCGCCTCGGCGCTGCTCCACGACCGGTTCGTCGAGAACCGTCGTGGCGTTGTGTGTGGCGTTCTGCGTCCGAGAACCGACCGAGGGAATGTGGCCGGGCGCCGACTGGTCGGTCTGCCGGAACCAGCGGAATCCCTGTGCCTGCCTGGCCGCCGGGACGACGAGCGCGGGAATCGCGGGCATCGGCAGCTCGGTGGGCGTCGCGAGCGGGCCGGGCTCGATGTGGACGGACTCGACGGGCACCGGTTCGACGGGAGCGGGAGCCGGGGTAGGCACCGAGGCGGGCGCGGGCTCGATCGGCGCCGGGATTCCGGTCGTCGGCAACGGCCTCGGCGTCTGGTGGGCGAACAGCGAGTGCGGGATCCGCACCCGCGCGGTCACGCCGCTGCCCGGTGTCTCGGCGAGGTCGACGGTGAGCGCGTGCCGCCGCGCGAGCCTGCCGACCACGAACAGGCCGAGCACGCTCGTCGGCGCGAGTTCGAGCCGTTCGCGTTCCACCAGCCGCCGGTTTTCCTCCTCCAGCCGCTCCTTGGTCATCCCGATCCCGTGGTCGACGATGCTGACGACACACGAGCCGTCCTCGTCGAACGCGGTGCGGACCTCGACCACCGAACCCGGCGGCGAGAACGACGTCGCGTTCTCCAGCAGCTCGGCGCAGATCAGCACGAGATCCGCGCCGAACGCCGAGTTCAGCAGGATCTCGGCCACCACGCTGAGGTGAACCCGTTGGTAGTCCTCGATTTCCGCCAGCGCCGAGCGCAACGCGGTTGACAGGTCGATCGGCCCGGCGATCCGCGACTCGTCGGAGGTGCCGGACACGACGAGCAGGTTGTCCGCGTTGCGCCGCAGGCGAGTCGACAAATGGTCGAGCCGGTAAAGCCGTTCGAGCAGGCGGACGTCCTGTTCGTTGCGTTCGAGTTCGTCGACGAGCGCGAGCTGGCGGCCGACCAGGTTCTGGGTGCGCTTGGCGACGTTGGCGAACATCAGGCTGGTGTTGCGCCGGGTCAGCGCCTGGCGTTCGACCAGACTGGACGCGGTGGCCTGGACGCGGTTGAACGCCTCGGCGAGCTTGCCGAGTTCGTCGGAAGAGGCGACGTCGATGGTCGCGAGCTGCGGCTTCTGTTCCTCGTCGCCCTCGGTGTCGGTGACCCGCACGAGTTCGGTGTCGGCGAGGTCGGCGACCGAGGTCGCGGCGGAGGTCAAGCGGCGCAACGGATCCGCGATCGAGCGGCTGACCGCGATGGCGAGCAGCGCAACCAGTCCGAAAAGGACGGCCGCACCGGCACCGACCGCCCACACGAGACGGGTGGCGGCGTCGGCACGCGCGGACGCCGCGGCGGTGATCTGGCTGATCACCTCGTCCTGCGCGTGCTTGCGCTGGTTGGACTGCCCGTCCGCGGTGGCGAGGACGTCACCGACGTACGACTCGGTCCTCGCCTGGTTTCCCGTGGCGGGCACGGCGGCCGCGAGTTCGTCGATCTTGCGGGCGGCGTCGCCCTGGTCGACCTTCACCGCGAGCGCGGCCTGGGCGACGTCGGCCTGCTGGACGAACCGTTCGGTGAAGATCGGCCCCTGGAACGTGGCGTCGCCGAGCACGGTCCGGCCCGCCTCCGGCGACACCGCGGACACGATCAAAGCCATACCGCGCAACGAGTTCTCCTCGTTCGCGCGCAGCAGCGCCTCGAGCGCGGAGAGCTGCCGGTTGCCGTCCGCGTCGCCGGTGGTCTGGGCGGTGAGCCGCAGCGAGTCGATGACCGCGCCGATGACGGCGTGGTAGGTACGCGCGACGCCGTCCAGCGAAACACCGCGGCGCACCGCGTTCTGCCGCAGCTCCTGGAGCGAGCCGATCCGCACCAGCGCCGCGGCGAGTTCGTCCGGTGCGTCCGGGCCGAGCGCGGCACGCACCTCGTTGACCGTCGAATCGACGGTACGGCGTTGCCGCGTCATGTCGCCGTCGCCTGCCGACGGCGACGCGACGTAGGCCGCGGTGAGCAGCCGTTCGCGCTGGAGCTGCCAGATGAGGCCGCCGAGCTGCTCGGCCTGCCGTGCGACGTCCGCCGTCTGCCCCGCCGATCGCGCGCTTCCCGCCTGCATCACCACGAACGGGACGGAGACCAGCAGCACCGCCGCCAGCGGTGGCAGGAGGAGCAGGTTCAGCTTGCCGCGGATCCCGAGCCTGCCCAGGAACTTCTTCACCCCGGACCGGCCACGAATCCGGGCCGTGCGCCCCGGCTTCGTCCTGCCGTGCCTCATGCCTTCCCCATCCCGTTCCGCTCGTGTGTCAGCCGCCGACACCGCGGGCCACTCTGCCGCGGTGTTGTTCCCGGACCAGGTCCTCGATCGAGGCACGCAACGCGAGGAACTCCGGCGCGCGCTTGACCGCGAGGTCGCGGTCGTCCGGCAGCGACACCTCGACGTCGGCGGCCACGCGCCCCGGATCGGAAGCGAGGACGACGACGCGCCTGCCCAGGAACACCGCCTCCTCCACGTCGTGGGTCACCATCAGCACGGTCGTGCCGGTGTCCTGCCACACCTGCCTGATCAGGACCTGCATGTCTTCCTTGGTCTGGACGTCCAAGGCGCCGAAGGGTTCGTCGAGAAGCAGCACTTCGGGCTCGCACGCCAGCGCCCGCGCGATCGCGACCCGCTGCTGCTGCCCGCCGGAAAGCTGTTTCGGCAGCGATTGCCGCACCGCGGTCAGCCCGGTTTCGGCGAGGTACCAGTCGACGCGGCGGGCACGCTCGGCGGCGTCGATCGGAAGCAGCTCCAGTCCAAAAGCGACATTCCGCTCGACCGTGCGCCACGGGTACAACGCGCCCGACTGGAACACGAGCCCACGATCCGGGCCCGGCCCGGTGACCGGCACGCCGTCGAGCGTGATCCGGCCCGCCGACGGCCCGGACAGCCCCGCGATCAGCGACAACAGCGTCGATTTCCCGGATCCGCTGGCGCCGACGACACAGACGAAGTCGCCGGGCGAGACGTCCAGATCGACGCCGTCGAGCGCGCGAACGTGTCCGCCGCGCACCGGATAGTCCTTGGCCACCCCCCGGAGTTCGAGCAACGTCGTCATGCCGTCCACTTCCCCACTCGCGTGCGCAGCAGCCGCAGCGCCACGTCGATCACCAGTCCGGCGACGCCGATCACCACGAGCACGGCGAAGATCCGGTCGGTCTGGATGAACCGTTGCGAGCGCAAGATCCGGTAACCGAGGCCCTCGGTCGAGTTGATCAGCTCGGCCACCACGACGAAGTTCCACGCGGCCGCCGCGTTGACGCGGATCGCGTCGATGATCCCCGGCAGCGAATGCGGCACGACGATCTTGCGCAGCACCTCGCCCCGCCGCGCGCCCAGCGTGTAGGACACGTCGATGAGCGAACGCGGGACACCGCGGACGACGTCGGCTGTCATCAGGATGTTGAAGAAAACCGTGCCGAGGAACAGGATCGCGATCTTCGACGGTTCGCCGAGGCCGAGCCAGATGATGAGCAGCGGAATGAAAGCGCTCGCCGGCAGGTATCGCAGCAGGCCGATGACCGGCTCGAAAGCGAACTGGCCGGCACCGAACGTCCCCATCACGATGCCGAGCGGCACCGAGACGAGAACCGCCAGCCCGAACCCGTACAGCACCCGGGCCGCGGACGCGCCGAGGTCGTCGAGAAGGTCGCCCGACCGCAGCATTTCGAGCCCGGCGGACAGGACGGCATCGGGCGACGGAAGGAACGTCGACGGGACGGCCCCGCTCATGACGAGCACGACCCACGCCAGGAACGGCACGGCCAGCGACAGCACGGTGAGCAGCCACCGCCAGGCCTGCGGAATCGGCGTGCGGATGCTCAGCAGCGGCGAGGCCGGTTTGATCCCGGCGCGGCGCGGCAGCGGGGCCCAAGCCGCCCGCGGCCGCCGGGCCGCCGCCTCGTGCGCCTCCGCGAGCCGCGCCTCGACCTCGAGTTCCTCGGCCTGACGCGCCTCCGTCGAGCCCGCGGTCGTGCGCGAGCTCGACGGGGCATTGCCACCGGAGGTTCCGGTCACTGCGGGACCGCCTTGACGAACTGGTCGTTGAACAGACCGTCGAGTGACGGCCTCGCCTTCGCCAGTCCGGTGCCGACCAGGAAGTCGATGATCTTGTTCGCCTGGAAGTCCAGATGGGCCGGTGTGACACCCGGTGTGAAAGCGTCGAGGTTCTGCTGACGGGTGAAGATCGTCGTGCCCGCGTCGTAGGTGTTGTAGTCGGCCGGGGTGACCCCGCCGCGCTTGGCCATGATCTCGACAGCCGTCGCCTTGTTGTCCTTGATCCACTTCATGGTGTCGAACCAGGTGTTCACCAGCGCCTGGACATCCTTGGGCCGATCCTTCGTCAACGCGGCCGAGGTGACCAGGTGGTCCGGGATGGCGCCGGGGAATTCGGCCGATGTCGCGATCGGACGGCTGCCGGGCCGCTCCAGTGCCTTCGAGGTGTTCGGCGCGAACACGGCAACCGCGTCGACCTGGCCGGCGACGAACGCGGCCGCGGCGGCGTCGGTGACCAGCGGGACGAGCTGGATGTCCTTTTCGGTCAGATGCGCTTCCTGCAACGCGAGCAGCAGCAGGTAGTGGTCGACCGCACCCTGTTCGACGGCGACCTTCTTACCCTTGAGGTCGGCGACACTGGTGATCCCGTCCCGCGCGATGATCTTGTCGTTACCGGTCGAGTTGTCGTTGACCAGCACGATCGACAGCTTCGCGCCACCACTCACCGAGGAAAGCGTGTCGTTCAGCGTCTGACTGTTCGCGTCGATGGCGCCGCTGGAGAGTGCGTTGATACTGTCGGTGTAACTCTCGAAGTACTTCAGCTCGACGTCGACACCGTTCTTGGCGAACAGGCCTTTTTCCTGGGCGATCTGCCAGGGAAACCAGCCTGGCCACGCGCTGAAGCCCAGCGTGATCTTGCTGCCGCGGCTGGCGTCGCTGCTGCTGCAGCCGGACAGCGCGGTGACACCTGCCAGCGTGAGTGCACACAGGATCGCCACCAGCACACGGGGGCGAAAGCGGGAAATCACAACGAACTCCTGGGGAGGGGAGAGGAGTGAGGGTTCGGGGCGTTGTGGATTCGGGGGACTGCGGCGCTCGGCCGCCGATGGGCATCGTCAGGGCCGTGCGATCGATTACTCCTCGCGTCCAGTCGCGGGTTTCTGCTCCGAGAGAGCCCGCAACGAGTTCACCACATCCAGTGAAGGGCGAACACGTTGCGTAAAGGGTTCGCCACCCCTTGTCTCCCAGGGAGGTGAGCCTAGCGACCTGCACGAGATTCCGACAATGCCTACCAAGCAGTTTGACCAAGCTCTATTTCTGTCGGCCGACCAGGCAAAACTCTGAATGCGCGACACAATTTTCCCGCTTCGGAGTGCGGCAATGCTGATGACCAGCCCGAATGCAAGAGTGGGAGCTATGTCCAACCCGATCGTGTTACCCACCGCGGCGGACATCCGCGCCGCCGCGGAGCGGATCCGTCCCTACACCCGGCACACCCCGCTGCTGCGCGCCGAAGTGGACGGACGTCCGCTCGCACTCAAACTCGAGCACCTTCAGCGGAGCGGGTCCTTCAAGTTCCGCGGCGCGACCAACGCGCTGCTCGACGGCCCGCGCCCGGAACGCGTCGTGACGGCGTCCGGCGGCAACCACGGTCTCGGCGTCGCGACCGCCGCCGCGCTGCTCGACATCCCGGCAACCGTGTACGTCCCCGAATCCGCTCCGAAGGCGAAGACTGTCCGGATCGAACAGACCGGCGCGAAGCTCGTCCAGCACGGTGCGACCTACGGCGAGGCGGCCGCGCAGGCCCTGGCCGCGGCGGACGCGCCGGGCACCCGGTACCTCCACGCCTATGACGACCCCGCGGTCGTGGCCGGCCAGGGCACCATCGCCGTCGAAATCGTCGAGGACGCTCCGGACGTCGACGCCATCGTGGCCTCGGTAGGCGGTGGCGGATTGGCCTCCGGTGTCACGCTCGGCGCGGACGGCCGCCGGATCTTCGCGGTGGAGCCGGAGCACTGCTCTTGTTTGAACGCGGCGCTCTCAGCGGGCGAGCCAGTCGATGTCACCCTCGACTCGGTGGCTTCGTCCGCGCTGGGCGCGACGCGCGTCGGCAGCATCGCGTTCCAGGTCCTCAGTGGCCCGTCGGTGACTTCGGCTCTCGTCAGCGACGCGGAAATTCTCGCCGCGCGGGATCGGCTGTGGGCCGATTTCCGGCTGGCCGTCGAACCGGCCGCCGCCGTCCCGTTCGCGCTCTGGCTGTCGGGCCGGGTCGAGGCGGAACTGGCGTGCCTGGTCCTGTGCGGTGCCAACTCGACGTGGACCCCGGACAGCTGAAGGGGACTTTCGTCTCGTCCCGTGAGCTGAAGGGGACTTTCGTCGCATGCGATGCGAGGAAAGTCCCCTTCAGCCCAGCCGCGTCAACACGTCGGTGAGGAGCGCCCGCGAGTCCTCCTCGCCGAGGACGCGTGCGCTGAGACGGTCCTGGGCCGCCCGGTATCGGTCCACTTGGGACTCCTCCGTGAGATAGGCGCGGAGACAGTCCTGCCCCACACCCACGATCGGCGCCCTGTCGACGAACTCGTAAACCGCGAACGGATCGGGCACGCTTGCCTGCCCGTCATCCGCGGCGGGAACGATCCGCACCGACACCTGATTCGCCTCGACCATGTCCAGCACCCGCCGCACCTGTTCGCGCATGACCACCGACCCGCCGAAACGGTTCCGCAACACCGCGTCACCCAGTAGCACGGTGCACGCAGTCGGCTTCTCCCCGCAGAGCACATCCGGCCGGACCAGGCGAATCATCACTCCCTGCTCGATCTCGTCACCCGTCAACATCCCCGTGTCGAGCACCGCCCGCGCGTACTCCGGCGTCTGCACCAGATCGGGGAACACGGACGGCGCCCAGGTGACAATGCCGCTCGCCGTGCGCTCGTACTCCATCAACAACGCCGGATACTCCACCGGCCCGACCTCGAGCCAATTCGGCTCCGCCGCCACCCGCGCGATCGCCACCATCCGCCGATATTCCTCCCCATTGACCCGGAGGAACCCTAAAATCCGCATCACGTTTTCGATTCTCGCGTTCCGCGTCCCCAATTCCATGGTGCACACCGACGCGGGATCGAGCCCCAACTGCCCGGCCATCTCCCGCAGCCCGACCCGACGCTCCTGACGCGCGGCCCGCAATCCCAGCGCAAGCGCCAACGCCGCCGGCGTCAAACTCCTCCGCGCGACCGTCGCCGATTTCTCCATGAACTCCATCCCTCTTCGCTCCCGATCACCCAGTCAACCCCGGCGAACCCCAAAGTGGGATTCCCACTACCGAGGCCGCGGCACACCCTCGTAACCAGGCCACAACGCGAAGCCGTGTTCACGGCGGTAAACAGCTTCACAATCCCAACACTGTCTCGCCACGCCATGCACGTCCCGCTGCTTCGCCCCGTCGAACGCTGCATTGGCTGTCACCCCACAGAGCATCGTGACGCCCTCACCCGGCTCCGGAACATGCGTCAACCGCGCGCGATGCCACACCCCGTCGACAATCGGATGCACCGCCTCCAGATCCACATAAATCATCGCAGTCACAACCACGCATCCCCACTGGCATACCTCTTGACAGAGGTGAAACTCGATCAGTTAATGAACCCCAACCACGGGAACGCTAGAACACTGGTATCGATGAGTTCCAGGCCAACTCGTGCAATCACATAAACTCGTCGCGTGCATCGAGCAAAAAGGAACGCGCCCGATCACCCTTCAAAGCATGACCGTAGAAGAAGTTGAACAGATCGAGGTGATGCGTCACATCTTTGTAGTCGCGCAACACTACCTCGCCCGAAAAGAGTTCCGCGATGACCAACCGGTCGTCGTAGACCACGAACGTGTTGAGCGGCGCGCCAAGAATTTGAGCACTGAGCGGGATAACGGCCATGTCGATGTTGGGCCGATCAGCCAACTCCGCTAACCTGGCACACTGTTCCGCCATGACGTGCCGACCGGCTCGCTTCCAACGAACAGCCTGCTCAGTCAACACAAACACGAACTGGCGATCAGCATCGTCGAGCACTGTTTGCCGAGCGAGTCGCGCCACGAGGGCGCGATCCACATCGCGTACCGGGCTACTGGCCACCACAGGTGACAACGCATGGCGCGCATACTCGGCTACCTGAAGCAAACCACTGGGGATGGCAGGCAGAAAGAGTCTCTGCACAGCGCAACTTTCCGCGATAGCCTTTAGCTCGTCTTGTTTACGCCAAAAACCGCCTTCGGCCACTGTTCGCCACGATGTATGTTCCACGTTCGCTCGGCGCGCCAACCCGACGAGCTTCTGCGCGGCATCGGCAGGAACATCTAGTGCGGTCAAGATCCGCTCGACATCGAGCACAGTCGGCAAGACCTTGCCTCGCTCGATTCGACTGATCTTTGCCTGAGACATGTGGCAGCGGACAGCCAACCGCTCGCCAGACAAGCCAGCCGCCTTGCGGAGCTTCCACAACGCCTCGGCTAGCTCATCTCGCGCTCCGTGCTCGTTACGGTCGATACTCACCGAATGGCACGGCCTCCGCCAGCGCCAGGTCACGCCAGCGCCGGTAGGTATCGAGTTCGGACGCGTCGACCAGCTCTCGGTCCCGCAAGACCCCATCCTCTGTGAAGTTGAGCAGCGCGACCGTTGTGTCGTCGAAAAGCCAGAAATCCTGCTCAGGCAGGTGCATTGCGCTGTCAGTGAGATCCAGAATTCGGTAATCTTCACCAGCATCGACGTTACCGGGGATAGCCCAGGCGAACAGGAAGCGCGTGTAGTCGGTGAACGGCCGCCGCACCACCTTGAGCCGCTGCATGGTCTTCCCGGCTGCCACATTGGCCCGCACCGTGGCTGTCCAGCCAGCGTTGTGCTCATCGGGCTTCGGCTCACCTGCGAGGAAACGCTGCAGACCTGCCTGTTCACTGGGCATGGTGTAGGTCTGGTGCGTCTCCATGCGGAATGCCGAGCGCTCGAAGTCCCGGAACAGCGCCCCTAACTCCTCGCTGGACAACAGCACCGTCAGCGACCTCCGAACAGTTCAGGCCATGCGCTCGCGACAACCGTAAGCGGCAACTCTACGGCCTGCTCGCCGACACCGAGCCTAAGCCCCGTCGCAGCAGGCACCACATCGCCCTGGAAGACAACCGTGCCTCGGTCACTCAGGTAGACCGTCGGACACTCCCCACCCTCACAGCCAGCAGCCGATACCTTACGTAGTTTCATGACTACAGCTTTGCTGACCATGTGCCCGACGGCAAGCGCCAGACGTGTCCAGTCGCGGTCACGCATAAGTTCACTTCACAGCGTCTGCATTGCGGGATCTCCCGGGCAGCGGGCGCGTCGTCGCCAATGGCCCATTCGCTACATCAGGGCCGGGCGCAATGGCGTCATGCGGGTTCGGCCTCAGGGCCGGGTACGGCGAAGAGGGTGAAGTCTTCGCGGGCCTTCGCGTCGATCGCCATGGGTAGGCGTAGGCGGCCGAACGCGACCAGGTCTCGTACGGCGGAGCGGCTCAGATCGAAGCCGGTCATCAACAGCTTCTCGACCCGAATGGGTGCCGGAAGCTCGAACCTGACGAAAACCGCAAGCGGCACCGGATTCTCGTGCTGGAGTTCGTAGAACGGCAGGTCGGTGTCCAGCTTCCAGGTGCCGCTCCAGTCGAGCCGGTAGGCGGACTTGGCGGCCAGCGTCGCATCCATGGTCAGTTGCCGCACTATCGCCGGATCGTTGTTCTCGAACATCAACAATCGCTCGTGGTCGAGGGCCTGCACGTGGACGCGCTCGTGGACGGAAATTTTCGACGTGCGGCCGCACAGTTCGCAGCAGATCAGCATCCAGACGTCGAGGAGTTTGCCGCTCGCGTTCACCCGGAACTTCCCGGTGGGGTGATGACGTGCGGACCGGCACGACACGCATGCTTTGACGATGGCAGGTAGTCCGAGTTCTCGGACCACCCACAGCGATTTCCGGTCGATTTCGGCGGGCACACGGGTATTGCGAAAGTCGCTCATGGCGAATTCCCAGGTTCGTGGAGGGAGGCGGGCGCTTTATCGCGCGCCGAAATACCTCGTGAATTCAGTGACGTTCGGCCAGACGACCGAAACAGGCGCAACATCGGAAATCACGTCGCGTGAAAGAGCCCGCACCGCTCGGCGGTGCGGGATCCGAACGGCAGGACGGAGAGACGGGATGACCCGACTCCGCCCTCGTTCCGCATGTGCGTCACTGTTCACGACTCCATGCTCGCCATGATGGTCAACCACCGGGCCGCCGGACAACAGGTTTTCCCAGAGGCACGGCCGTCTGCCGCCGCGACGGCGGGTAGGTCGCGAACGCTCCGTACGAGACGTTGAGCGTCCCCAACGGCCCGTTCGGGACGCAGGGCCCGGCCGCCACCAGGCGCGGAAATCGGTGCTTGACAAATCGGCTCCGGCGGAAGTTATCGTGGCCTAGGACGTCGAAAGCCACAGCCCGGTGGGTAGTCCGGGCGGCGCTCCGCGCTCGTACGCGCACCAAGTTCGGTGCGTCCAGGGCGTCCCTTTCCTTGCCGTACCGAGAGAGGGAATTACCGTGCCCGAAAACTTGCGTGTAGTGGTCGTCGGCGCCGGGCTGGGCGGGCTCGCTCTCGCTCAGGGCCTTCGCCGCAGCGGTATCGACGTCGCCGTCTACGAGCGAGAGGAATCGCCGACCTCGCGGCTGCAGGGTTATCGCCTGCGGCTGACTCCGGAGGGACTCGACGTGCTTGAACGGCTGTTGCCGCCGCCGCTCAGCCAGCTCGTGTGGGAGACCAGCTCGTCACCATCCCGCGCCGCATTCCTTAGTGGACAGACCGAGCCCGCCGTGGATCGCAACGTCGCGGTCAATCGCCTGACGCTGCGGCAGATTCTCCTCCACGGGCTCGACGACGTCGTCGAGTTCGGGCGGGAATGCACAGGGTACCGGGCCAACGGCGACAAAACCGTGACGGCGCTATTCGCGGACGGATCCCACGCGACGGGTGACGTACTGGTTGCCGCGGATGGCGTGAATTCGGTGATACGGCGGCAATATCTTCCTAAGGCGCATGTCATGGACACCGGCGTGCGCATTTTGTACGGTCGCTTCCCGCTCACGCCGGAGGCCGCCGAGCTGATCCCCGAGGAGATGTTCACACTCTACAGTGGAATAACTGGGCCCGACCGCCAGCATGTCGGTATCGCGCCGGTGCATTCCCGGCGTCCGGCCAAGGAGGCGGCGGCGCAGCACGCGCCGGCACTGGAACTGACCAGCACCGACGACTACGTGATGTGCCTGTTCGGGGCTCGCACCGAAATGTTGCCGTTCACCGACGAGGAACTGCGCAAGGCTACCGGTAAACAGCTTCGCGACACGGCGGTGGCGATGACACGGGAATGGAACCCGGCTGTCAGCGCACTCGTCGAACTGACGAACACAGAGACCCTTTTCCCCATTTTCATGCGCTCCAGCGTACCTTTCCCGCAGTGGCCCACTACCGCGGTCACACTGATCGGCGACGCGATTCACGCGATGAGCCCGGCCGTCGGGGTCGGCGCGAACATCGCGCTGCGCGACGCGGACACGCTTGCCGCCCGGCTCATCGATGTCAAGCGCGGCACCGAACTCATCCCGGCGTTGCGTGCGTACGAGACCGCGATGATCGATTACGGCTTCGACGCCGTCCGCACTTCCGCGCACTACGGTCGGCTGCGCTTGGGCCAGTCCCCATTGCCGGAGTGAGCTGAAGGGGACTTTCCTCCCTGGGGTGTAGTAGAGGAAAGTCCCCTTCGGCAAGGGTTCCAGTACGCGCGCCCTTTGCCAAGCTATTCCAGCTCAGTCGAAACCCTCACCGCGAAAGCGGTTTCGTCAGGTCGTAGACCGTAGTGCCACCGACGTTGAGCGACGTGAAGTGCTGCTCGACCCACGTGGTGATCGACCCGGCCGTGCCACGACTGCCACCGGGACCGCCACCACGACCACCCGCGACGTAGTAGTGCACCTGGCCGTCGGCGACGTACTGCTGGAACTGCGCGAGCGTGGGCGCCGGGTCACTGCCGCTGAAGCCGCCGATCGCGATGACCGGACGTCCGCTGCCGAGCGCCAGTGACGCGGCGGCGTTCGCGCTCGGCTGGGCGGCAGCCCATTTCGTCGTCGTGTCCGCCTTGAGCAACGCGATCACCTGAGCGTTGGCATTCTCCTCGAAGCCACCGCGACCACCTTGCAGAGCACCTGGGGGACGTTCCATTCGAGCGCCGCCACCGAAGCCACGCGCCTTCGACGCCACGGCAGCAGGGCCCGCCGAGGGAGTCCCGCCGGAGTGCCGCGTCGCCGCAGTGGCCACCGTGAACGACGTGGTCCCCAGCAACGCCGCGACGAGTCCGGCGATGGCCACCGCGGGCGCGAACCGCCGGATCCGATCGGCGCCGAACAGCAGCGCGAACACCGCGACGACACCGAGAACCAGGACGGTGTAACGGATCCACGGCTGCCAGGAAGGCGTGTGCGCCAGCATGACGAAGCTCCACGCGACCGTCACGGCCAGCATCACCGCGAGCACCGCGCGGGCCGCGATGTTGCCGCGTCCCCGCCACAGCTCCCGCGTCGACACGGCCAGCGTCCCGGCGATCCCCGGCGCCAGTGCGACCGTGTAGTACGGGTGGATGATGCCGCTCATGTAGCTGAACACCACCGCCGTCACGACCATCCAGCCGCCCCACAGCAGCAGCGCCGCCCGCGTCCGGTCGGTCCGCGGCGCACGGCGGGTGAACCACAGCCCGGCGACCAGCCCGATCAGCGCGGCGGGCAGCAGCCACGACGCCTCGGTGCCGAATTCGGAGCTGAACAGCCGCGTAATGCCGGTCGCGCCGCCGAAGCCGGGGCCGCCACCGCGGTACATCTCGGCACCGGCGGGCAGTTCGGTGACCGCACGGGCCGCGTCGCGAGCACCGCCACCACGCTCGTTGCCGAAGATCCGGCCGAGCCCGTTGTAGCCGAAGGCCAGTTCCAGCACACTGTTGTCCGTCGATCCGCTGATGTACGGCCGGTCCGACGCGGGCCAGAAGGCGACCGCCGCGACCCACCAGCCCGCCGAGACGACCACCGCACCCGCCGCCGCGAGCAGCTGCCAGATGCGGCGGCCCAGCGACGTCGGGGCCGCGACGAGGTAGACGAGCAGGAACGCGGGCAGCACGAGGAACGCCTGCAACATTTTGTCCAGGAAACCAAAACCGATCGCGACCCCGGCGAGCAACAACCACTTCGTGCTCGCCTTGTCCAGCGCCCGCACGACGCAGTAGCCACCGGCGACCAAGAGCAGCACGAGCAGCGCGTCCGGGTTGTTGTAACGGAACATCATCGCGGCGACCGGGGTCAGTGCGAGCGCCGATCCCGCGAGCAGGCCCGCCCCCGGGCCGGAGAGGCGGCGCACCGCCAGGTACAGCAGGCCGACCGACGCGACCCCGGCGAGCGCGTCCGGGACGAGCATGCTCCACGACGAGAACCCGAAGATCCGCCCGGAAAGCCCCATAAGCCACAGCGAAAGCGGTGGTTTGTCCACTGTGACCACATTGCCGGGATCCAGTGATCCGAAGAACAACGCTTTCCAGCTCTCGGTCCCGGCCTGCACGGCCATCGCGTAGAAGTTGTTGCCCCAGCCGTTGATCGACAGGTTCCACAGGTAGAGCAGGGCGGTCGCGAGCAGCAGCGCGGCCACCGAGGGACGGACCCAGCGTGGCCGGGCCACGGTGGTTTTGCCCGTTAGTGGCTCGGTCGCGCGCGGCGAAGTCAGGGCGGGGGCACTCGTCATGTCCGCCACCCTGTCGGGCCGGAATGTGCCGAGGTTGTGGGCGGCCTGTGGCCTACCTGTGAGCGGGCGCCGCCGGGAAGAGGATCTCGAACTCCGTCCACCCCGGACGGCTTTGGACGCTGACCCGGCCCCGGTGCGCGGCCACCACGGCGGCGACGATCGCCAGCCCGAGGCCCGTGCTCCCGGCGGCGCGCGACCGCGAGTTGTCCCCGCGCGCGAACCGCTCGAACACTTCGGGCAGCACCTCCGGGGGAATTCCCGGGCCGTCGTCGGCGACCCGCAGCCGCACCGTGCCGTCCTGAGTGGACAGAGTCGCGGTCACCGCCGTCCCCGGCGGAGTGTGCGTGCGCGCGTTGTTGAGGATGTTGATCACGACCTGGTGCAGCTGCCCCGCGTCGCCGAGCACCTCCAGCGGCTCGCCGGGAACGTCGAGCAGCCACTTGTGTTCCGGGCCCGCCGCGTGCGCGTCGGCGACCGCGTCCGCGACGAGCCGGGAAAGGTCCACCGGCTCGTGCACCACCGGACGTCCGGAGTCGAGCCGCGCGAGCAGCAGCAGATCCTCCACCAACGTCGTCATGCGCGCGGATTCCGATTCGACGCGGCTCATCGCGAAGGCGATGTCCGGGGGCACGTTCTCCCGGCTGCGGCGGGTCAGCTCGGCGTACCCGCGGATCGCGGCGAGCGGCGTCCGCAGTTCGTGACTGGCGTCGGCGACGAACTGGCGTACCCGGCTCTCGCTGGCCTGCCGCGCTGCGAGCGCGTTCGCGATGTGCCCGAGCATCCGGTTCAGTGCCGAGCCGACCTTGCCGACCTCGGTACGCGGGTCGGTGTCCACATCGGACACTCGCTCCGACAACGCCACTTCGCCCCGGTCGAGGGGTAGTTCCGACACTCTCGTGGCGGTCGCGGCCAGCCGGTCGAGGGGTTTCATCGTGCGTCTGATCGTCGCCGCGCCGACGGCCGCGGCGAGCACCAGCCCGCCGAACGCGACGGCGGCGAAGATGAAACC
The DNA here is from genome assembly GCF_042739895.1 of Amycolatopsis sp. NPDC059021. NCBI lineage: Bacteria > Bacillati > Actinomycetota > Actinomycetes > Pseudonocardiales > Pseudonocardiaceae > Amycolatopsis > Amycolatopsis sp. NPDC059021. Next base: position 30,211 of record NZ_JBHYIQ010000052.1, on the reverse strand, counting down.
CAGCCGCCACAAGGTTTCGGCCAGGTCCTTCATCGGCAGCCCGACGAGGACGAAGTCGCCCTTCGCGTTGTGCCCGGCCACCACCCGGTAGTCGCCGAGCGAGCCGAGGTCGACCGTGCGTTTGGTCCCGTTCGGCGGCACCCGCAGCAGGGTACGGAGATCTTCGGACGGCACCTCCTGGAACTCCATCCGGCCCTTGACCGAACGCAGCACCTTGCCGTCGGCGCTGGCACCGTGCACCTGGACGGCCAGCGTGCCGTCGCCCTGGCCGAGCGCCCGCAGCGGATCCGGCGGCGGGCGGCCGCCGGAAGTCCACGGTGGACGGTCGGACGATCCCTTGCTCCCGCGGTCACTCGCCGCGCTGAGCCGGTTGTCGAGCTGGCCGATCAGGAATTCCCGCAGCGCGAACTCCGTGACGACCCCGACGACGAGGCACACAAGCGCCAGCAGCGCCGCGAGCTGGACGATGAGCCGCCGCCGCAATGACCAGGGGCGGCGGGCACGGGCCACGCGCGGATCAGCCGGCGGCTGGTTTGAGTACATACCCGGCGCCGCGCATGGTGTGGATCATCGGCTCACGGTCGGCGTCGATCTTCTTGCGGAGGTAGGAGATGTAGAGCTCGACGATGTTGGCCTGGCCGCCGAAATCGTAGCTCCACACGCGGTCGAGGATCTGCGCCTTGCTCAGCACCCGCTTGGGGTTACGCATGAGATAGCGCAGCAGCTCGAACTCCGTCGCGGTCAGCGGCACGAGTTCGCCGCCGCGGTGCACCTCGCGGCTGTCCTCGTCCAGGGTCAGATCGCCGACGACGAGGGTGGACCCGCTCGCGCCGAGCACGCCGTTCGCGCGGCGCAACAGCGCGCGCAGCCGCAGCGCGACCTCTTCGAGGCTGAACGGCTTGGTCACGTAGTCGTCGCCGCCGGCGGTGAGCCCGGCGATGCGATCCTCGACGGCGTCCTTCGCGGTCAGGAACAGGACCGGCAGGTTCGGTGCCTCGGCGCGCATGCGGCGCAGCACTTCGAGGCCGCTGAAATCGGGCAGCATGACGTCGAGCACGACGACGTCGGGCCGGAAGTCCCGCGCGACGCGCACCGCCTCGGCCCCGTCACCGGCGCTGCGGACTTCCCAGCCCTCCATCCGCAGTGCCATGGAGACCAGCTCGGCCAGGGTGTTCTCGTCGTCGACGACCAGTACCCGGACCGGGCTCCCGTCGGCACGCCGCAGCTCGCTCCTGCCCTGCGCCGTCGCGTCCATACCGCTCATGGTGCCTCATCCTCGGGCGCGGGTGTGAGGCCTCGCTGTGGGACGGCTGTGCGTTTCCTGTGAGCCTCACCTGAACCGGTGACCAGGCCCGTCACCCACACAGCAGGCGCCCACCGGCACCACAGCTCTCGCACAGCGGGCGGAGCGACGCTGCCTCCAGACAGGTACGACCGGAGGAACACGATGAGCAGCGAACAGCCGGCGACCCCACCATCCGGGGCCAACTGGGGCGATCAGCCGCCCGCCAAGAAGTCCTGGTCCGGCCGCAAGACCGCGATCGCCGCGGGCATCGCGGTCGTAATCGTCGCGGGTGGCGGCGCGGCGATCTGGGCGAGCACGAGCGGAAGTGACAACGCGCAGGCACAGGAGCCGGCCGGTCAGGGCGGCCCCGGTGGTCAGCCCGGCAAGGGCAACAACGTGGGTGGTGGCGCCGCGGCGCTGCGCAACGCGGTGCACGGCGACTTCGTCGTCGCGGACCGCGACGGCAACTACACCACCGAGCGGCTGCAGACCGGCGGCATCACCGCGATCAGCGCGACGTCGATCTCGCTGACCAGCAAGGACGGCTACCAGCAGACCTACACGATCGACTCGTCGACCAAGAAGACCGGCGATCCGAAGACCGGGCAGACCGTGACCGTGGTCGCCAAGGTGTCCGGGCAGACGGCTACCGCGACGACGATCGGCCAGCAGGGACAACGCCAGGGACAGGGCACCGGACGGCGGGGCGGCAACTAGCGCTGACCCGCGAAGACCGCCCCCGGACGGCGGTGGATTAGGGCAGAGTTGGGCTGGTGCGGGACATCAGCGGATCACTGACGCGCCAGTCGCTGCTGGTCGCGCTGGTCTGCCTGATCGCCGACGCCGCCATGTTCGTCCTGCGCGGCCCGTTCCCCGAGGCGGGCTGGCGCGCGTGGGCGGTGCTCCTGGCCGGCATCGCGGTCAACGCCGCGCTGGCAGGCCCGGCGCGCTACGCGGGCTGGGTTTCGCTCGCGCACGCGGTACTGCTGGTCGCCGCGACGCTGTTGCTCTGCGACTGCCGCGGCTACATCGCCGTCAACAGCTCAGGCGTCCTCATCGCCGGATATCGCTCCGGCGCGTGGTTGCGGACGGTACCCGCGCTCCTCGCGCTCGCCGCGATGCTGGCCGGGCTCACCGCGACCGATCTCCTCGCCGGTGGCCGCACAGCGAGCGACTGGCGGCTGCTCGTGATCGGCGTCGCGGTGTCCGGGCTGCTGCCGTGGCTGGTGGGCCGGTACACCACGGCGCGGCGGGCCTACATCGCCGATCTCGAACTCGCGGCCGAACAACGCCGCCAGAACGAGGCGGAAGCGGTACGCCGCGCGGTGATCGAGGAACGCACCACCATCGCGCGCGACCTGCACGACGTCATCTCGCACCACGTCAGTGCGATCGGTGTGCACGCCGGCGCCGCGCGGCTCGGGCTGCCCGCCGACGGCGAGCCCGCGGTACGCCGTTCGCTGGGCGCGGTCGAGTCGTCCAGCCGGGCCGCCATGGCCGATCTGCGGCGTCTGCTCGACCTGCTGCACGCCACCGGCCCCGACGCGCCGCAACGTCAACCAGGGCTGGAAAATCTCGACGAGTTGCTCGACACCGTCCGCGCGGCCGGGTTGCCCGCGCGGCTGATCGTGCGCGGGCAACCACGGGATCTGCCGGATTCGCTGAACATCGCGCTGTACCGGATCGCGCAGGAAGCGCTGACGAACGCGTTGCGCCACGGCGAAGGGGCGGTCGAGATCGAACTCGACCACCGGCGCACCGAGTTCGTCCTCACCGTAACCAACGGCGTCGGTCATCCCCGCCCCGCCGCGGCCGCGAACCGGGCCCACCACGGGTTGAGCGGGATCCGGCAGCGGGTGACGTTGTTCGGCGGGAAGGTCGAATACGGTCAGCTGCCCGATGGAAAGCACTGGCAGGTCAAAGTGAGTTTTCCCGTGGAGAGTTCATGATCAGGGTGTTGCTGGCCGATGACCACGCGATGTTCCGGTCCGGGATGCGGGCGCTGCTGGACACCCAGCCGGACTTCGAATGCGTCGGCGAAGCGGCGGACGGCCGCGAGGCGGTGGCCGAGACCGCGCGGCTGCGGCCCGACGTCACCGTGCTGGACGTCCGGATGCCGCGGCTCGACGGCCTCGCCGCCACCGAAGCGATCCTCGCGACACCGGGCAACGACACCCGGGTCCTCGTGCTGACCACTTACGACGCCGACGAGTACGTCTACCGGGCGCTGAGCGCGGGCGCCTCGGGGTTCCTGCTCAAGAGCCTCGCGCCGGAGGAACTCGTCGCGGCGATGCGGGTCGCGGCGCGCGGGGACGCGCTGATCGACCCGTCGGTGACCCGGCGGCTGGTCGCGAAGTTCACCAGCAGTCTCGAACCACCCACCGCCGAGCCGCCCGAGTTGTCCCGCCTGACCTCCCGCGAACGCGAGGTGCTGCTGCTCATCGCGAACGCGTGCAGCAACGCCGAGATCGCGCGGCGGCTGCACGTCGGCGAGGAGACCGTGAAGACGCACGTGTCGCGGGTGCTGTCGAAGCTCGGGCTGCCCGACCGGGTGCACGCGGTGGTGTACGCCTACAAGAACGATCTCGTCGACAAGTGAGTCCTTTGTGGACGCTGCGCGGGTCATGGCTCGCCTCCCGGCGCCCGCGGTGCGAAACTGGACGCCGGTGACGGGAGGAGCTGAGCCATGAAGCGCTGGATCCTGCTCGCGGTCGGGGTGGTGCTCGCACTGGTCGGCGCGGTCTGGGTGCTCCAGGGCATCGGTGTGCTCGGCGGCAGCTTCATGACCGGGCAGAAGCTCTGGTTCCTGATCGGGCTGATCGCGTTCCTCGGCGGGGTCGTGCTGGTCGCCGCCACCGCGACCCGGCGGAAGCCGGCGACGCCGTCACCCTCGTCAGCCTCGGGCGAGAACGTGGAAGATCGGGTATCCGGGGGCGATTCCGCGTAGCGTCTCGTCGCTCGCCTTGTCGTCGACGCCGTCGAAGAACACGCCGACCTCGAACTTCCAGCGCCGCAGGTAGGCCCGCAGCACGGCGGGCTTCTCGTCGTCGGTCAGCTCCCGGTAGCCGAAGTCCTCGGTCCGGCGGCCGACGCGGAGCTGTCCTTCACCGGCCGCGCGAAGGTTACGCACCCACTGGGTCTCGCCTCGCGGAGCGACCAGGTACCGGCTGTCGTCCAGCGTCAGCAGGTTGACCGGCACCGACCGCGGTTCGCCGCTCTTGCGACCCCGCACCACCAGCACCCTGCTGCCCCACACACTCACCCCCAGCTTGGTCAGGCCCTGGATCACCCGGTTGAACACCGCGGTGGCCTTGCCCGGCTCGACGTAGCGCCTGGTCATGTCGTCCTCCTCGATTCGTGGATCCCGTGATCCCCGCTCCAATGTGAGAGCAGTGCTCTCGGTTAAGAGCAGTGAACACCAGAGCATCGGTCTTCGTCAAGAGCAGCGCTCTCGAATTTGTGCACCGCTCTCACTCCTGGCACACTGAGCACCATGACCGCGCCGAAGACCGCCCGCGCACGGGCCAGGGCCGAACTGACCAAGGAGATCAAGGACGAGGCCCGCCGCCAGTTGGCCGAGGTCGGGGCGAACGGGCTTTCGCTGCGCGCGGTGGCCCGCGAGCTGGGCATGGTCTCTTCGGCGCTGTACCGGTACTTCCCCAGCCGCGATCACCTGCTGACCGAGCTGATCGTCGACGCCTACAACGCGATCGGCGAGGCGGCCGAACAGGCCGACAACCAGCCGGGCATCGCCCCCCGGGCACGCTGGAGCCGGATCTGGCACGCCACCCGCGCGTGGGCCAAGGACCATCCGCACGAGTACGCGTTGATCTACGGCTCACCGATCCCCGGTTACCAGGCACCGCAGGACACGATCGCCCCGGCGGGCCGGGTCGCGCGGGCACTGATCAACGCGATGCGGCTGGAGGACCTGCGCACGCCGCGTCAGGAGATCCTCGATCCCCGGCTGCGCGAGCAGGTCGAGACGGTCGCGGAGGAACTGGGCGTCGACATCTACGCGCAGACGATGCTCCGGCTGCTCACGGCGTGGACCCAGCTGTTCGGGACGATCAGCTTCGAGCTGTTCGGCCAGTACGTCGGCAGCGTCGACCCGTCCGACCTGTACTTCGACTACGTGACCGAACGGATGGCGGACTACGTCGGGCTCTGAGCACCGGAATCGCCGGACGACCAGGACCGCATGAGCAGCTCCAGCGCGTCCACCACGACGTCGTCGCCGATGCCGTCCGGGGTCAGGAACCGCTGACGCAGCAGCCCGTCCTCCAGCGCGTGCACGATCAGCGCGAGGAACTCCGGATCCGCGGGTGACCGCACACCACGCCGGGACAGCTCGGCGGAGATCCCGCCCTCGAGCAGCGCACGTGCCTCGAGTTCGCCCGCGCCGACGAGTGGCCGGGCCGAAGGATTGCGGAGCGCATACAGCGTCAGCTCGGTCCGCAGGATGAACCACTCCGGCAGGTGCCGCGCCCGCTCGACGTGCCACTCGCGCAGGCGTCGCAACATCTCCTCGAACGACCCCACACCTTCGGCGAGAGCACTGATCTCGGCTGCTTCCCGTGCTCTCCGCTGGGCGAGCAACGCGACGACCAGCTCGTGTTTGCCCTCGAAGTTCCCGTAGAACGCACCGCGCGTGTACCCGGCCCGTTCGGCGATCTGCTCGACCGACGTCCCGTTGACCCCGCGCTCGGCGAACAGCTCGGCCGCGGCGGTGAGCAGCCGTTCCCTCGTCCGTTCGCGGCTTTCCGCCCGCGTCAGCCGCTTCGCCATCACGGCCGAGACGGTACCTTTCGCGGGAGAAGGACATCGGCGGAAGGCGGCGCGACGTGACGGAGTGGGCAGCACAGGTCGGCAGGATCCGGGTCGTCGGGACCGGCGTGATGGGGCGGGGCATCGCCCAGCTCGCCGCGACCGCCGGGGTCACCGTCGAACTGGCCGACGTCCGGCAGGACGCCGTCGTGCGCGCCATCGAGTACATCGGCGGCATGGCCGACAAGCTCGCCACGAAGGGAAAACTGTCCACAGAGGACGCCGAGGCCATCAAGGCCCGGCTCGTCGCCGTCGACAGCCCCACCGCTCCGGCCGACGACGTGGACCTGGTGATCGAGGCCGCCCGCGAGGATCTGGAAACCAAGCGGACGCTCTTCGCCGAGCTGGAACGGGTCTGCGGGCCGCGGACGGTCTTCGCCACGAACACCAGCTCCCTGTCGGTGACCGAGATCGCCACCGGTTTCGCAGACCCGGCCCGGTTCGTCGGCCTGCACTTCTTCAACCCCGTCCCGCTGATGCGACTGGTCGAGGTCGTGCCCGGCGCCCGGACCGCCGACTGGCTGCCCGCCGCGGCCCTCGACCTCGTCCGCCGCTGGGGCCACGAACCGGTGCTCGCCCCCGACGCGCCGGGATTCCTGGTCAACCACGCCGGTCGCGGCCTGGGCACCGAGGCACTGCAGATCCTTTCCGAGGCCATCGCCACCCCCGCCGACATCGACCGCATCGCCCGCGACGTGCTCGGTCTCAAGCTCGGCCCGTTCGAGCTGCTGGACCTCACCGGGCTCGACGTCTCCCACGCCGTACTGGAAAGCATCTGGAGCGGGTTCCACGGCGATCCGCGGCTGCGGCCGTCGTGGCTGACGCGGCCGCGAGTGGCCGCCGGCTTGTTCGGCCGGAAGAACGGCGAAGGCTTCTACCGTTACGAGGACGGCGTCCAGCAGGTCGAATCCGAGCCCACTCCGCCGCCCGCCCCGGACTGCCCGGTGTACGCCGCCGACGAAGGTCTCGCCCGGCTGCTGGGCAGCGCTGGTGTCCAGGTGGTCTCGGATGCCTACCCCGACGCCGTTCTCCTGGTCACCCCGTTCGGAGAGTCCACAGTGGACGCCGCACGCCGGGCGGGGCTGCCGCCCGAGCGCGTCGGCGGCGTCGATCCGCTCGGCCGGTTCGAGCGGCGGCTGACGCTGTCCGTGCATCCCGGCCTCGACCCCGCCGCGGGTCGCGCGATGTGGGGTGCGCTGGCCGCGACCGGGCGCCCGGTGAGCGTCGTCCGCGACGGCCCGGCCCCGATCGCGCAGCGCCTGCTCGCTTCGATCGTCAACACCGCCTGCTTCATCGCCGAACAGCGGCTCGCGGCACCCGCCGACATCGACACCGCCGTCCGGCTCGGGCTCGGCTATCCGCGAGGCCCGCTCGCCTGGGGCGAAGCGCTCGGCGCGGACGAACTGCTGCTCATCCTGCGCGGCCTCGCCGCGAGCACCGGCGACCCGCGCTACCGGCCCAGCGCCTGGCTCACCGAGCGCGCCGCGCTCGGCCTCCCGCTCACCACGACCGGCACCACCCCTGCCGACCTGCTCGGCACCTGACCGGCCCGAGTCCCACACTCCAGCCGCCGAGTCCCACACTCAGGAGCCCGAGTTCCACACTCGCGGGCGAACACGGTGCACGCGAATGGGGAACTCAGCCCCGCGAATGTGGGACTCGGGCGCGCGAATGTGGGACTCGGATCAGGGCACGACCTGCACGACGTCACCGACGTGGAGGGTGTCGAAGAACGTCAGCGACGCGCCGGGCGACAGGTGGATGCAGCCGTGCGAGTACTGCGACAGGCTGCCCGAGTGGAACGCGTCGCCGGGGTAGAAGAACACCGAGTTCGGCATCGGCGCCTTGAACTCCGTGGACCAGAAGTTCTTCACCTTCGACAGCACGTGGAACTTGCCGGTCGGCGTCGGGTAGCTCTTGAGGCCAGGGAGCATCGGCACGGGACCGTAGATCACCTTGCCGCCCTGCAGTAGCCACGCCTGGTGTGCCGAGATGTCGGCACACGCGCTCGTCCCTGGTGACGCCGCCGCGGCCGGGCACGGCACCCCGGAATCCTTCGCCGCCGGCTGAGACACGGGTTTCGTCGTGCCATGCAACGTCGCCGAAACGACCTTGCCGTGCGACGCCGCCGACGCTGCCGTGTTGGTGCGCGGTGGCGGTGGCGCGGCCGGAGCACTCGCCGGAGCCAGGGCCGGGGCGGCCATCGCGGCGGGCTCCGCCACCGCACCCGGTGTACCCGCGCCTGTGCACGCGGTCAGCACGAACGTCGTCGCCAGCGCGGCCGACCCCGCCAGCAACCGCTTCGTCGTCCGCATGTCTGTCACCTCCCGTTTCGTGTTCCGCCTTGCTGACGAGCATCGCCCCGGCGCCGGTCGCCCCGAAAGGCCACGATCGAGTGGCCTGGCGTCTCCACCCCTGGGTTGAGGCCGGGATCAACCCGGGACCGGCCCGTACGCCGACGTTTCCCCAGCCCGTTCCGCCGATGCTGGGAACACACGGCAAGCCCGCCTGATCGAAGGAGTACCCAGCCATGAACACCGCAACCACCATCCTGCTCTACGCCGGGGTCGCGGCTCTCGTCTTCTACAAGGTGATCTACACGCAGCTGCGCGGCACGCTGCTCACCCGGAGCGGCCTGGCGAAGCTGCCGCTGCTGCTCGTGGCGATCGGCGGGTTCTTCACCATCAAGGCACTGCCCGGCGCGTCCGCCGCCGAAATCGGCCTGCTCGCCGCCGACGTCGCGGCGCTCGCCGTACTGGGCGCGATCCGCTCCGCCTCCACCACGCTGACCGAACGTGCCGGGACGACGTTCCAGAAGGGATCGGCCATGACGGTGGTGCTCTGGGTGGTCACCATCGCGGTGCGGTTCGGCTTCGTCGGCCTCGGCACGGTGCTCGGCATCACCGGTCCGCTCACCTCGGCGTCGATCGCACTGACCATCGGGATCAGCATCGGCGTGCAGAACGCGCTGACGTACTACCGCATCCAGCAGCTGCGGCTGCCGCTGGCGGAGCAGCGGGCCGTCGCGGCCGCCCGTTGACCACCGTCCACAAAGATCGTCCGAAAAGGACTATCCGGAAAGGACCTCGCCGACCATGCGCGCGTACATCCGCCCCGGGCTCGGCTCGTCGGCCGGACGCAGGAAACCGGGCAGCGGCGGGAGGTTCCGGGCGAACGGGCCGAGGCGGTCGTACAGCGCGGCCGCCCCCGCCGGACGACGTTCCGGGTCCTTCGCCAGCATCTCGGCGAGGACGGCGTCGAGTTCGCGTGGCACACCCGGAATCCCGGACGGCGCGTCCTTGACCTGCTTCTCGAACACCGCGTACGCGGTCGGCCCGCTGAACAGCTGGACGCCGGTGAGCATCTCGTGCAGGACGCAGCCGAGCGCGTACAGGTCGCTGCGTGGTTCGGCCACGCCGCGCTGGATTTGTTCCGGTGCCATGTACGAAGGGGTGCCGAGGATCTGCCCCGCCCTGGTGAACTGCGCGACGTCGGCCTCGCGCAGCACCGCGAGCCCGAAGTCCATCACCTTGACACTGCCGTCCGGGCACAGCATCAGGTTCGCCGGTTTGAGATCGCGGTGGCAGACCGAAAGCGCGTGCGCCGCGGTCAGCACCGCGCAGGTCTGCGCGGCGATCGCGGCCGCCCAGGGCACCGGCAGCGGCCCGTGCTCGGCGAGCAGGTCCGCGACGGTCACCCCGTCGACGAACTGCATGACCTGGAACAACCGCTCGTCGTGGGTCCCGAAGTCGTACAACGTCGGCACGCCAGGATGATCCAGGGTGGCCAGGATGCGGGCCTCCCTGGCGAACCGCTGTTCGAGCTCCTCGTCGCCGCCGGGCAGCCGCAGCAGTTTGACCGCGACCCGCCGGCCGAGCCTGCGGTCGTGACCGCCGTGCACCGAGCCCATCCCGCCACGCCCTCTCGGCAATTCGTCGAGCTCGTAGCGATCGGCGATGAGCATCCGGCCTCCTGTGTGACCTCCCGACCTCACCCCTGCGCGCTTCCCGGCTCGAGGCGCCCCTCGGTGAGCCCGGCAAATCCTAGCCTGACCAGCGTGCGGCCGATCTCGGCCGCCTCGCGCACGGCGTCTTCGAACGCGGTCAGCCGGGCGAACGCGCGGCCGTGGACACGCTGCGTTTCCACCGGGTGACGCGGAATCCGCGTCCGGCGCACGTCGATCCGGGTCGAGCCGGTGTTCGCAGGCAGCTCCGCCGCGCGGAGGCAGCCCACCAGGAACCACGCGTCCAGCCGGCCGGGATCCACCCGGTACACCGACAGCGCGGGCCCGACCCGCACTGTCGGTCCACTGTGGACACGAGCGAGCCCGGTCACCGACGCGACGACGTCGCCCGCCGCGGCCAGCACCTCACCGGCCGCCGCCTCGGCCCGTCCGGTCGGCGCGCGTCCGGCGGCCAGATCGTCGAGGGTCAGCAGCGGGTGTTCCCCTTCGAACGTCCTCGCCGGGGCGTGCCGCAGTTCGATCACCCCGGCCTTGATCAGCTCGCCGATCGTGGTGAACGCGGGCTCCGCGTCACTCGGCTCGAACGACGGCACGGCCAGCGGCAACGCGGAAAACCGTTCGTACGCCTCGGCGAAGGCGCGGCCGGAATGCTCCGAGCCGCCCTGCCGCCGCGCCGGGGTGAGGTCGATGTCGTCGTCGAGCAGGTCGATGATCCGGGTCCCCGACGCCTCGGGGTCGCGCTCGTACTCCTGCCACAGCCGCTCCACTGTGGACGGTGCATCGACCGGTCCGGCCAGCAGCACGGTCGACGGCGGCTGCCCGCCCGGTTCGGGACGCCGCAGCAGCCAGAGGTCCGGCCCGGTGGGCGCGAGGGTGAAGATCGCGCGCAATGCCCCCGCCCGCAACAGGTTCCCGCGGATCCGCTTGCCGCTGCGGCGCGCGGCGGGCGCGCCGGGCATCAGGATCGCCACCACCCCACCCGGTTTCACCCGCGCGAGACAATGCTGCACCCAGGCCAGTTCGGACTCACCGCGCGGCGGGAGCCCGTACTCCCAGCGGGTGTCGTCGATCAGCTCGTCGTGTCCCCACACCCGCTCGTTGAACGGCGGGTCACACAGCACGGCGTCCGCGATTCCCCCGGAAAATCCGTCGTCCCGCAAGGAATCCGCCGCCCGGACCTCGCCGTCGTAGTCGTGCAGGGCCAGGCGCAGCGCGGCGATCGACGCGGCGATCGGATCGGCGTCCCTGCCGAGGACCTTGGGCGCCGCACTCGACAGCAGGAGCGTCCCGAACCCGCACGCCGGGTCGAGCACGGTCTCCGCGTCCCGGCCGGCGAGCGCGGCCAGCAGGCGCGCGATCGGCGCCGGCGTGTTCGAAAGCTGCCGAGAGTGCGCCTCGATGTAGCGCCCGAACAACAGCTCGAAGGCGGCGGCCGCACCGATCTCGGCGGCCAGGTCGTCGAGCAGCGCCGAAAGTTCGGGGTCGACGTCCTCGTGCCGGTGGACGAGGTACTCCCCGGCCCTGCTCAGGCGGGCCCCGAGATCGAGATCGTCGCCGAGGGCACGTAATCGCCGCCAGGCTCGTTCACCTGTCGTGAGTTCGAAGTGCTTGCCACGGGCGGCCATCCAGGACTGGACGGCGGCGAGGGAGAAGAGCGGGCTGGACGCGGTGCCGCCGGTCGGCGCCGGGAAGTCGGCGTACCGGCGGCGCCAGTTGCTGACCGCGGCGCGCCCCACCCCGGCCAGCCGGGCGATCTCGACCGCGCTGATCGTCGCGTCGTCCATGACCGGCCACTCTAGTCGCAACTTCTGTTTTCGCCAGCTTTGCTTGTGAACTGAGTCAACCAATGCTTTTATGGGAGCCATGACACAGCAGCAGACGCCGCGCTACGTCCTGCGCTACGCGGCCGGGTCGGACGTCGGACGACGCCGGGACGTCAACGAGGACTCGGTCTACGCCAGCGGGCGCCTGCTCGCCGTGGCCGACGGGATCGGCGGCCAGCCGTACGGCGAGGTGGCCAGCGCCGCCGCGGTCGCGGTACTCGGCGAACTCGACGCCGAACTGCGGGCACTGGACCCCGCCGCGCTCGACCTCCAGGCGACACTGGGCGAAACGGTGAGCCGGATCCCCGTCCGCCTGGCAGAAATCTCCGCGCGCGAACCCGCCACCGAAGGCATGGGGACCACCCTCACCGCGCTGCTGTTCGACGGTTCCCGGTTCGCCGCCGCGCACATCGGGGACTCGCGCGGTTACGTTCTGCGGCACGGCGAGTTGCACCGGATCACCCGTGATCACACGTTCGTCCAGGCGCTGGTGGAAGACGGCCGGATCGCCCCCGACGAAGCGGCCGGGCACCCCCGCCGCTCCCTGCTGATGAAAGCGCTTCAAGGGTCCGGCGCGCCGGACCCCGATCTGTGGACGTTCGCCCCCGAACCCGGTGATCGCTACCTGCTGTGTTCCGACGGGCTCACCGCTCCGGCGGCCGAATCGGCCATCCGCGAGATCCTCGCCGGCGCGCCCGGCCCCACCGAAGCCGTGCCCGCCCTCATCGACCTCGCCAACGACGGCGGCGGGCCCGACAACATCACCTGCGTCGTGGCCGACGTACTCCCCGCCACACCCGCCTGAGCTTCGCGCAGGTCAGACCTCCTGTACACCGGCGCCGACCCATCCGGTATCGTTTCCCGCGGAGGATTGGCCGAGCGGCCTAAGGCGCACGCTTGGAAAGCGTGTTGGGTTCACGCCCTCGCAGGTTCGAATCCTGTATCCTCCGCAGCGGTAACCAGGCGAAACGCCGGGTGTTCCCTCAAGGGCACCCGGCGTTTTCCGTAGCGGGCTTGCCTCGGTTGCCGTCTCGGCAGTGGCTAGGCCGCGAATGAACTGTCCCGACCGCCCCGTTGGGGACGTTGAACGTCGCGAACGGAGCGTTGAGGACAGGTGAATGAACGAAGCCGGGTGGCGCCGCCCCAGCCGCTGGTCAAGTAGCTTGTTCCCCTCGCAGGCGGGGATGTCCCGTAGAGAGGTTCGCCGCACACCTGGTATCCCCCCTCCCCGCATGCGCGGGGACGATCCGGCTTGGTTGCGCCGAGGCACGAATCCAGGCCGGCCCTCCACGATCGGAACTACCGTGCTCCAGCCGGTGGCCTACGCCGTCGCACGAATCGCCGACGCCGCCGACCAAGCGCCACCCGTCGAGCGGCACCAGTAGCCTCAGCCGAGGGTGCAGCGCTTGCCTGCGGCGCCACCCGATCGGCTGCCCGCCGAAACGCGTAACCCGGGCCGGACGACGCGGCGGTGACATCCCCGCCCCGCTTGTCAATCCTGTTGCCAACCTGGCATTTGCCTTGCCCGCCAACACCTCCGGCCGCGTCATACTGGCCTCATCCAGCTCGGCGACCCGGTACGGGGCTCCGGCTGCGCGCCGACGTCACCACCCGACCGGTCCTCACTGGTCACGAACGCCGCCGGGCGCGAGTCCGGCGCCCCGCCGTTGTTGCCGCGACAACGAAGTCGGCTCCGGTGGCGGTGAGGTCCGATGCCCACGCTAGTCTCAATCACCGTCTCGTTCGTACCGGTTCGCGGAGGTTCACCGTGTCACGAATACCCCACTGACCTGGGGCCAGCGGGGCACGAGCCCCGATGCACGACACCTGCGCGGGTTCGAATCCGGTACTTCCGCAAGCCCGTTAGGCCCCGGACATTTTTCCCGTCCGGGGCCTTGTTGGTTCCACCCTAACCTTCACTTACCAGAGTCACTTGATCACGCTAAGTTTGTACTAGTCGTTTCCAGCCTCATACATCCCAAGGAGTCCGCCCCCATGGCCGGAGTCGAAGAGATCCGCGCTGGTATCGCGCTCGCGAACGAGAAGGCGTCCGCGAGCATCGCCGCACTTCAGCAGGCCGCGCAATCTCTTGAAGAAGCCCAGCAATCGCTCGCGCAGGCGACGCAGGGCAGCAGTCAGCAAGAGGTGAACCAGGCTCACGGCCTGCTCGCCGAAGCGCTGAATGGCATCAGCGGTATGCAAAGCACCATCGAGGCGGGTATTTCCTCGGCCGACTCCTACTCGGCACGGCTCTGACCTCCCACATGGGACTCGCCGAGCTCCACCAACTGCTGACCGCGGTCCAGGACGGACTGGCGAACGGGCGGGCCCACACCGAGCGGGCCAAAAGCCTGCTCGGTGACGCCCGGCGGGCACTGGTCGACGCACAGGCCAAGGCCGATCCCTGGCTCCCTGTGCAGCTCGCGCAGGCCGACGAGGGGCTCGAACAGCTCCTCTCCCGGCTCGCCACCGCCGACGACCTGGTAAGCGGTTACCAGTCACGTCTCTAGGGAATTCCCATGAAGAGCAAGGCAGCCGAACAGCGCGAGCGGGTACGAACCGCGCTGAACCGGGTCCGGCACCAGATCGGGCTGGTGCTCGGCGCCGCCGCGGGCGCCCGCAAGGCCGCGGCGGCCGAGCTCGCCAAACTCGAGCTGGAACAGCAGATCGTCAAGGTCGGCATGGACCACGCCAGCACCGAGCAGCAACACGAATGGTCCCGTCACCCCGCCGCGCACGACGTCTTCACCGCGCTGAGCGGCGTCCGCAGCGCGTACTACACCGATTGGTCCGCAGGGCCGAACGAGTTGCGGGAATTGGTCGCCGCCAACGCACCCGGCCCGGCCGGACGGCCACCGGGCGAATGGCTCGGCCGCGTCGGCCACAACCCCGGCATCACCGCGCCGGGGTTGTGGCGGGTCGGCTCGGTGACCACCGCGGGCCGCGACATCGCCCGCACCTTCGACGTCGCCGTCCCGTTGCTGGACGAATCCCATCTGGCGATCACGTCGGCGCCGAAGACAAGGCCCGCCATCGACGCGATCGTGCAGAACCTGCTCATCCGCGTGCTCAGCACGTTCGAGCCCGGCGCGGTCCGGGTGCATCTCTGGGACATGGGGCAGCTGACCGCGATCCTGCCGGACCTCTATCCGCTCAGCCGCACCAGCGCGCTGACGCTGTACGACCCGGGACGGCTCGAAGATCTGCTCGACGAGCTCGCCGGGCACATCCGCCGCATCCACGCCACCGGGATGCAGGCGGGGCACACGACGTTGCGGGAGATCCGCCGCGCCAGCGGGCAACGAGTCGAACCGTTCCGCATCGCGGTGCTCTACGGCAACGGCGAAACCCTGGAACCCGAACGGGCGCGGGAACTCAAGCGGGTCGCGACCGGTGCGCTCGCCGCGGGCATCTGCCTGATCATGGTGGACGTGCCGACCGCGGTGAACGCGGCGGTCGAAACGCTCAGCCTGCTCGACGACCGCCGCGCGATCAGCAGCATGACCGGGACCGACCTGGTCGTCGATCTGGATCCGCCGCTGCCGTCGGGCCAGGTCATCCGTGCCGCGGGCCGGATCGCCGAGGCGCTGATCGCCAAACAGGGCGGCCCGCGTTCGTTCGCCGATCTGCTGCCGACCGAGTTCGGCAAGGAGAGCTCCGCGCGTGAACTCCGTGCGCCCGTGGGGTTCTTCGAGGGCGAGCCGGTCGAGGTCGTCATCGGCGACGCGAGCCCGCACGCGCTCATCGGCGGCCCGAGCGGTTCGGGGAAGACGAACTTCCTCTACGCGATGCTGGGCAGCATGTGCGCGCGGTACGGCCCGGACGAGCTGGCGCTGTACCTGCTCGACTTCAAGGAAGGTGTGTCGTTCGCCGGACTCGCGCCCGGCCGCAAGGACGCCAGCTGGCTGCCGCACGCCCGGCTCGTCGGCGTCAACGTGAACACCGACCGTGAATTCGGCTTGGCGCTCCTGCGATTCCTCGCCGACGAACTGCGCCGCCGCTCGGCCGCGGCCAAGGAACACGAGGTGACGAACCTCGCGGACCTGCGTGAGCAGGACCCGGAAGGGCACTGGCCGCGGATCGTCGCGGTGATCGACGAGTTCCAGTACCTGTTCGCCGGCCGCGATGGTGTGACCGCGCAGGCGACCCAGCTGCTGGAGGACATCGCGCGGCGCGGGCGTTCGCAGGGCATCCACCTGGTGCTGGCCAGCCAGGACGTCGCGGGGATCGAGGCGTTCTGGGGCAAGCCCGCGGTGTTCGAACAGTGCACGCTGCGCATCGCGATGCCGAAGGCGCGGCGCGTGCTCGCCGAGACGAACAACGCGGCGGTGTCCGCGCCGAAGTGGCACGCCGTGCTCAACCACGATTCCGGTGTGTCACACGGAAACCAGCTGGCGCACGTGCCGGACGCGAGCAGCAAGAACGTCTTCGTCGACCTGCAGCACAAGCTGTGGGAGAAGTACGCGGACAGCTTCGCGCGGCCGCGGCTTTTCGACGGCGCGCATTCGCCGATCCTGGAACACTTCCCGGTGTACACGGGCCTGGAACCGAACACCAAACCCCGTGCGCTGCTCGGTCAGTCGATCGACGTCACCGAGGCCGCCTGCGGCGTCGACCTCCCGCCAGCGCCCGGCCGCAACATCGCCGTGCTGGGCGCGGCGACAGCCGAGGCACTGTCCATCATGGACTCCGCGGCGCGGTCCCTTGCCCGCCAGTACGAGCACGGGGCGGTCGAGTTCGTGGTGAGCTGCCCGGTCGAGGCCTGCGCCCCGGCCGTCGGCGAGCTGGCCGAACGTTTGCGGCACGAGGGCCACCGGGTCGATCTCACCGAGGACCTGCCAGCCCGGCTGGGCGAGATCGCCGCAGAACTGTCCACAGGGGACACTGCGAAGATACTCCTGCTGTACGGCGTCGACGCGGCGTTGCCCACGTTGGAGGCCAAGGCGGTCGGACAACCCAAGAGCGGGCTCGACCACCTGCGCACGCTGCTCAAGCAGGGCCCCGGCCACGGCGTTCACACCATCGGCTGGTGGCGCAGTATCGCCCGGCTGAAGGACACCCTCGGTTTCGGCGGCACGGACGACATCGGCACGTGGGCGGCGCTCGACGTGCAGGGCAACGAGCTGTCCCCATTCGCCGCTGGCCAGGTCGTGCACTGGTCACCGCGGCCGGGCCGGGCGCTGTTCTTCGACCGCAGCACCCACGGCGCGCCCGAAGTGATCATCCCGTTCCAGCGGCCCGATTCCGAAGGGACAGGTGTGTCATGAGCGATCGCATCAGCGACGACGGCGTCACCGCCGCCATGCGGTACAAGGAAATCGTGGGCATGGCCAGGGGATCGGCGGAGAACCTGCGCAACTGGGAACTCGCCCGCGTCGACGAGCTCGAAGCCGCGATGGCCGACGCGCAGGCCGCCGTCGCCGCCGCCACCGAACGCGAGGAGCGCGCCGCCGAACGCGCCGCGCGCTGGTGGAAAATGGCGCTGCACAACGTGGAACGACTGGTCTGGCTGGAGATCGAGGAACCAGAGCCAGTACCCACTGCCCGGCCACAGTACCTGGAACGTTACCTGGAAGAAGTCAAGCCGAGCTACCAGGAACTGGTCCAAGCCGTCCTTGCCCTGGGCTGGCGCGCGAAGCGCTGACGCTCGGGCAGTGGCGCGGTCGTGTCCCGGACGTTCGAGACACAGCCACCGACCATGATGCTTCGCGCGACAGGCTTGTCCACAGGGGGTCTCGTGCTCGGCCGCGCGGATGGTTGATTCGCCATGCGCGCATCCAGCAGGATGGAGGCCATATCTCCGCGTGACTCCCTATCGGTAGGTGTTCTTGTCGTCCTCCGGGCTGCCCCGCTTCAGCAGTATCTGCCTGTCTCTGCAATACCTCTCGAAGATCAGCGCTTGCCTCGCCAATGCGACGGCAAGTTCCCTGCCTGCCTGAAGCTCCGGATAGCTGCCTCCCACGACTAAGAACAGTTCATCCGATCCGTCTACAAAGGACACCGCTGGGGTGACGAGCCAAAGGTCTGACTACTTGTCCCATACCGTCACGTGTGACCGGATCACCACGCCGACGTTCTTGAGGTCAATGCGAAAGATTCGACCTTCGTCCGTGCGGCCGCAAACCCGGCTTGTGGCGACAAGGCCATTGGCCTCGTTCGTTCCCTTCTCGTCCACCAGCGCCCCACACTGGTTCTTGTCAGGCACGGAGTCGGTCTTCCACTCAACAAGACGAGTCTTCCCGCCACTGACGTGTAGCCAGTTGGTGGTTACGTAACGAGCGATGCTCTGCTCAGCTACCGGCCGCGGTGTCCGATAGTCCAGGTTGTACTCGCCGAATTCCAGATCGCCCTCGAAGTAGACGCTATGGTTCGTGGGTGCCTGGGCGGCAGTGCTGCCTTGCGGCGCAGGGGCCAGCGCCGGAGCTGTCACGGTGACGGTGGCCGTCGTCATGACGGGCGCTGGCTTGGGGTCTGTAGCGCTGGCGCGGCCGACGAAGAAACCCGCACCGGCCAGTGCGGTGATCAGGCCTGCGATTGCGGTGATCCACTTGGGGCCGACCTCGGACCAGCCACTTTTCCCCTGCTGCGCAGGCGCTCCAGCCACAATATCCCCTCTCGTCTCGGAGACGAGAATACCGCTGGAACCCGCTCTTCGTTCGTGGGATTCGACTTTTAGCTATCGATCCGGCCGGTGAGGGCTTCGGAGCGGCTTTGCCGTGCGGTTTCCAGCAATGTCCGACGTAGGTCTTCGCCGCCGCCGGTGTGTTCGCAGACCCAGTCGAGTTCGTCGGCCAGGGTGGTGTCGAAGATGCCCGGGTCGTCGGAGGAGACCACCACCGGCAGACCTGCCGACAGGAACCGGTGGATCGGATGTTGTGCGGGGTCGGTGAATCCGCCGATCCGCCGGTTCGACGTCGGGCAGACCTCGATCACCGCGCCGGTCGCCCGGACCCTGGCGATGGCGTAATCCTGGCGGCGGCGAACTTCGGCGAGTCGCGCGTGGTCGTAGTCGACGGTGATGGTCGCGTCCTCAGGCATCGCATCGAGCCGGGCGAGCTCCACGCGTAGCGAGGCCGGATCGACGTGGACACCGGCAGCGCGCAGTCCGTCGTGGTGGCGGAGGTCGTAAGCGATCTGGTCCCGGCGCTCGGCAACGGGCTCCGAACGGGTGTGCACGCCGAACAGCGCGGGCTCCACGCCCAGCGCGATCGCGTGCCCCAGCCGGTGCGCCCCGAGTTCGGCCGCTTCGTCCACCCAGCGCACCGCGCTTTCCAGGCTCTTGTCACCGAAGCTTTCCCCGACGTGGTACAGAATCGCCAGCGCGCGTTCCGGGTGCGCCACGTTGAAGTCGTGGACGGCGGCGAAGAACGCCGCCTTGTGCTTCGGCGGATGTCCTTCCTCGTTGGCGCAGAAGTCCACACCGGTCACCGAAGCCCCGTACGGTCCGAGGGCAAGTGCCTGAACGCGCGCCCATTCCGGCCAAGGATCCTTACGAGGCAACGAAATCGCGTACCGCTCGACGAGCCCGTCTTCGGCGCCACCGCACGCCGCCGCGACCATATCGGCGCTGACCCGGAACTCCGCGTACTCGACGCCCTGCCGCCGATGCTCGGCACGGATCCCTGCGGCGAACCGAGCGACCTCGGCCGCGGTGTCGGACCACGGCTTCGAGTGGTCTTCCGGCCGCGCCGCGAGCCACAGCAGATTCGCCTTGGCCTGGAAACGGGCGAACGTGCCGGCGTCGGCGTCGCCGAACACGAACAGCTTCCCGAACTCGTCGGCCGCGGTCTCGTCACCAGCCCGGTACCGCTCGACAAGCTGCCGTGCCGGCGGCACGACCCCATACGCGGCCGCCATTTCCGTTTCGTACCAGTCCCACAGCACGTGCTCGGCCCGCGCGAGGTGATCGAGCAGCGCGGGCGCGCGGATACAGCCGTGGAAGTGGAGGTGCAGTTCGGCGAGCACGTCGCCGAGGCTCGCACCCGCTTCACCGCGGCCACAACCCGTTTTCGCCCCATTGACGCAACCGTTCGGTTGCCATACAGTAGCAACCGAACGGTTGCTACTCACTGGAGGCCGCGATGGCTTTTCCCGATCGCATCGAACGGACCGTCGAGATCACCCGCCCGCCGGAGCAGGTCTGGGCGGCGCTCACCACGGCGGAGGGACTCGCCGCCTGGTTCGGCGAGACCGCCGAAATCGACCTGCGGCCCGGCGGTTCGGCCCGGATGACCTGGACCCACGGGCACACCGCCGACATGCGGGTGGAGCGCGTCGAGGAGCCGGCG
This sequence comes from Amycolatopsis sp. NPDC059021, assembly GCF_042739895.1. Classification (NCBI taxonomy): domain Bacteria; kingdom Bacillati; phylum Actinomycetota; class Actinomycetes; order Pseudonocardiales; family Pseudonocardiaceae; genus Amycolatopsis; species Amycolatopsis sp. NPDC059021. Next base: position 10,024 of record NZ_JBHYIQ010000052.1, on the reverse strand, counting down.
GTCTTCGGGTTCACCTGGCGGATCTACGGGCTGCCCGAGGACGATCCGCGCCGCACCTATGTCGAGTTCACCCTCGAACCCGTGGCGGCGGGCACCCGGCTGACGGTGGTCGAGACCGGCTTCGCCCAGCTGTCCGGGGACACCTACCGCGTGGCGTTCGACGGCAACACCACGGGCTGGGCGAAGGAACTGGGCGAACTCGTCGCCTACCTCGATGCCGCCTGACACCGAGGCGATCGCCGAACAGGTCTTCGCCGCATTGGCCGATCCGAGCCGCCGCGCCATCCTGGCGGCGCTCGCCACCGGAGGTCCGGCCACGGCAACGGACCTGGCCGCCCGGTTGCCGATCACCCGGCAGGCGATCGCCAAGCATCTCGCCCTGCTGACCGAGGCCGAGCTGGTGATCGCCGTACCCGGCGAACGCCGCAGAGTGCGCTACCGCCTGCACTCCGCGCCGATGCACGTCGCACAGCGGTTCCTGGCGGCCCTGGCCCGCGACTGGGACGGTCCGCTCGGCGCGTTGAAGAACCACCTCGAAGCAAGCGAACCGAAGGGAGACGACCAATGACCGCGAGTATCCCCACAGTGGTCGACCGGGCCACCTGGCAGTCCGAAGTGGACGAATTGCGGGTCAGGGAAAAAGCACACACCCATGAAGGCGACGCCATCGCGGCGGCGCGGCGACGGCTGCCGATGGTGGAAGTGGATTCCGGCATCGAGGTGATCGGTCCCGACGGGCCGGTCTCGCTGCTGGACGTTTTCGAGGGCCGACGGCAGCTCATCGCCTACTTCCACATGTGGCACACCGGTCATCCGGCGGCCGAGCAGTGCGAAGGCTGTACGTTCTACAATGGACAGGTCCGCGAACTGTCCTATCTGCATTCCCGCGACGTCACCTATGCGACGTTCTGCCAAGGCCCGTATGAGGAAAGTGTCCGCTATCGCGACTTCATGGGCTGGGACGTGCCGTGGTATTCGGTCAAGGACTCGGCCGACGCACTGCTCGCCGGGCGCCCCTTCTTCCTGCTGGCGTTCTACCTCCGAGACGGCGACAAGGTGTACGAGACCTACTCCACCGGCGGACGCGGCTTCGAAGTGATGGCGCCGAGCTACGGGCTGCTGGACAGGACCCCGTACGGACGGCAGGAAACCTGGGAGAACTCGCCGGACGGCTGGCCACAGGGGTGGCCCGTCGACCAGAGCCTTCTCCGCGTCGACGGACGTCCCACGGCCCAGTGGTCCCGGCTCCGCGCCGGACGATCCGACGCCCTGCGCTGAACGGAAAACCGCCCCCGAGCCGACGGTCTCGGAGGCGGTTTTCCTTACCGTGGAAGGGTTACCGGCCGAACAGCTGGTCCAGGCGGTCCAGCCAGTCGTACAGCGCATCCTGGAACGCGTTGCCCGCACCCGGCCGGAAGCGCACCACCTGCGGGTCGTGGTCGCTGGCCTGATCGGCGAACTCGGCGTTGACGTGGACGACGTCGTAGTCGACACTGCGCGGCGCGGCCGAGGCCAGGATGTGGTCGAGTACCTGCGACTGTCCTTCGTAGACATAGCTGTACCGCTCGACCTCCGGCAGCCCGGCGATCAGATCCTTCAAAGCACCGCCCGCGGTCAGCGTCTGGACGGCGGGCGAGAACGGGTAGTCGTTCAGGTCGCCCGCGACGATCACGTTCGCGGTGCGGTCCGCGGCGAGGATCTTGTCGACGAAGCCACGCAACACGGTCGCCTGCTTGGCCCGCTGGACTTCCGAACTCCGGGAAGGCGGCTGGAACCGGCCGTGGGTCGGCTGGTCGCCGCCCTTGGAGTTGAAGTGGTTGGCGATGACGAACACCGTCCTGCCGTGGAACACGAACTCGCCGGCGAGCGGCTTCCGGCTCGTCGTCCAGGCTTCGTTGGCGGGGTCGACCCGGCCGGGCGAGAAGGTGAGATGCGGCTTGCCGTGGGTGGTGGTCACGCCGACCGGCGCCGTCGCCGTGCCACCCGGCTTGTCTGCAAAGGACACCCGGGCCGGGTTGAACAGGAAGGCGACACGGATATTTCCGCCCGGCTGCCCGCCATCGGTGTCGTCGACCGGGTCGATCTCCCGCCATTCGTAGCGCGGCCCGCCCGCCGCGGCGATGGCGTCGGTGAACTTCCGCAGCGTCTGGTCGGCCGCGACGGTGCCGTCGTCCGTCGGGCCGTTGTTGTCCTGGATCTCCTCCAGGTTCACGATGTCCGGCGAGGCCAAACTGTCCACAATGCCCTTGGCCAGCTTGCCGAACTTCTCCGCGCTGTCCTTGGGGGACAGATTCTCGACGTTGTAGGTCGCCACCGCGAGTTCACCCGATCGCTGTTTGCGAGTGGTCTCCCGCTGGAGCCCGTTGTCCTTCTCGGTGCCGAGCGTGCTCGCGAACAGCGTGTACCCGCCGAAGCTGCTGTATTCGACCGGCCCGGAGGTCACCCCGGCCAGCACGTCACCGACATTGACCTTCGGGAACGGCCGCTGCTCGAACGGAATCAGCGACTGAACCTTGAGCACGCCGGTGTTCAGCTTGTCGTAGCCCAGATACACCGTCCCGCCGCGCGACGTCTCGTGCTGCTGGGGCTTCGTGGTGACGTAGAGCTCGTTGTACTGGGTCGTCGGGCCGACCACCCGCGCGTCGGTGACGCTGATGATCTCGCTCTCGTGGGACTCCCAGAAGTCCAGCGAATACTTCGAGGGCTCCAGCGGCAACGATTCGATGTTCCCGCCCGGCGACGGCGCATACGCGTCGGGTACCTGATCCGGCGTGACCACGGTCGGTGCGGGCAACGAGTTTCCGTGCGATTCGACCGTCCACTGTGCACTCGTCAGCTCGGTCAGCGACTGGTGCGTCGACGTCGCGGGCGCCTCGGGGTAGAACTCGCGCACGACACCGCTCGCCGTGACCGCGTCGCCGACCGCGACCGCCGGGCTGGTGGAGCCGGTGAACACGAACAGGCCCTCGCTGGTGCGCGGGTCGTTGTCCGGATGCGGATCGGTGAACCAGAATCCTCGCGCGGAGCCGAAAGTCCGCACCGCGGTCACGATCCCGGTCACGCCCCCGGCCTTCTGGTCCTTCAACGGGGAAATCCGTGTCGTGCCCTGGATGTCGTGGATCTTCGCGGTGACCGGCGGCGGACCGTCCCCGCCCGGCGTCTCGCCCTTGCTGTTGGTCGGGGTCGGCGCGCCGACGGTGAAATCGGCCGCGTTGTCGTCCGTGTCGGCCAGCGAGGCGGCACGGGCGGCGGACGTCGTGTTGGACGTCGCCGCCGTGGCGGAACCCTCGCGGACCACCGCCGAGCCGAAGCCGACGAGGTCCTTGATCCGCGTGTCGGCAGCGCAGTCGGCAGCGGTCTTGCAGGTCAGCGGGGTCGTGCCCTGGACGAGCGCGACGGTGCCCGCGGTGGCGGAGAGCCCGATCGTGCCGGTGGCGTCCGGGGCAGGCAGCGCTACCGTCCCGCCCGCGCCCTTCGCCTCGGCGACGAGGTAGCGCCCGCCGGGCTGGACGCCTCCGGTGAGCGTCGTGACCTGCCAGGTGCTCGACGCGCTCGGCGACCCCGGCAGGTACTGAACGCTGAAGCCGTCCAGGCTCGCGGCCGCCGCGCCGCGGTTGCCGAGTTCGATGAAGTCGCTGGTCAGCGTGGCACCCGAGTTACCGCCTCCGCCGTAGACCTCGGCGATCACGGCGTCGGCGCTGGGCGCGGCGAGCGCCGGCGCCACCGTCACCCCGCCGAGTAGCAAGCCTGCCGAGGCGATCACGATCAGTGAAGCTGTTGCTCTGGTGCGGCGGGTTCTGCTCACGCTCGGTCCCCCTGGTCGATCGGACGGTCGACGCATCGTCCCCCGAACAAGTGAGGATCAGGAAGACACAATGGCAACAATTCGTGACGCGTGACGACGCAACCGCACAAAGTGACAGCGTGGGCGGGCCTGTCACCCGGACGGCGCATCTGCCTTAAATGAAGCTCAAGCTTCGGCGCCTTTGCCGGCAGGGCGCAGTACCTTACTCATGGGCGACCGGAAAAGTGTTCTAGACCACAGTTCGAGGACACGGTGGACCGAAGGCCGCTCACCGGCCACACGGCACGGGGGGAGGGAGTCTGATCATGTGGGGGCTGATCATTCTCACTTGCGTGTCCGTGTAGCCGCGCTGCCAGGGCGCTCCTTCGCGGCGGGGGTCACCGTCGCGTGAGGGGCGCCCTGTCACCGTGTCCGGCGGTCAGCCGTGGCTGGGCTGACCCTGCCCGCGAGCCCTGGCTCGTTCGAGCAGGGTGCGCGCGCCTGCCAGCGCCGCGCGGCCCGCGCCCTTGGCGCTCGCCGCGAGGAATGTCGTCCAGTCGAAATAGTCGCGCCACAGCACGATTTCGTCGCCGACGACCTCGAACGTGCCACACACCCAGAACTCCGCCTCCCACGCGCCCGCGCGCAGCACGTCGGTGCGCTCGGTGAGCACGATCGGCCCGTCCGCGGCGATGTGATGCGTCCGCGCCTCGAACCCGGTGCCGAACCGGGCCATCAGGCGCAGTTGCTTCTCCACCGCCGCGCGGCCGCGCGCGGGCGGCAGCGGGACGTTCTGGTACACGATTTCGTCCGAAGCGAAGGCCAGCGCGCCGTCGATGTCGAGGTTCTCGAGCGCGCGAAGGAAGTGTTCAACCACGGCTTTGGGCTCGGTCATACCTTCGAGGTTAGGCCCCCGAACGGCCGGTCGCCCGCGATCGCGACGCGCTCGGCCACCCGCACGTGCGGGTGGTAGTCGTTGACCGCGTAGTGCTGGGTCGCGCGGTTGTCCCAGAACGCCACCGAACCGGGCCGCCAGCCGAACCGCACCTGGAACTCGGGGATGTGCGCGCGGGTGAAGAGATAGCGCAGCAGGCGGTCGCTTTCGGCGCGGTCCATGCCGACGATGTGGGTCGTGAACGCCTGGTTGACGAACAGCGTGCGGCGCCCGGTCTCCGGGTGCACGCGAACCACCGGGTGTTCGACCGGCGGGAACTCGTGCTGCCTGCGCGCCAGCGATTCCGGGTCGGAGAACCGGGCGAAACCGGGGATGAAATCGTGCACGGCGGTGAGCCCGTCGATGCGGACGCGGACGTCCTCGGGCAGGTTGTCGTACGCGGCGGCCATGTCCGCCCACATCGTGTCGCCGCCGACCGGCGGCACCTCGATCAGCCGCAGCACCGAGCCGAGCGCGGGGTTCGGGCGGAACGTCACGTCCACGTGCCAGATGTTCTCGAACGCGGGCATGCTCGCCGAGCGCGCGAACCGGGTCACCTGCTCCGTGTCGCCCCGCGGGATGAACGGGTTCGTCTCCAGTTCGCCCCAGTTCGCCGCGAACGCGCGCTGCTGCGCCGAAGTGATGTCCTGATCGCGGAAGAACAGCACCTTCCACTCGAGCAGCGCGCGGTTCAGTTCGGCACGCAGCGCGGGTGTCAGCGGTTCGCCGAGATCGACGCCGCCGATCTCGGCGCCGATGACCCGGCCGAGCGGGCGCAGGTCGAACAGCTCGTACGGACGTTCCTCGACGCCTTCCGGCAGCCTGCGCAACACACGCGGGCCTTCGAGGATGCCGTCGGCGGGAACGATCGCGGACCGAAGCTGGACACGGGCAGGCAGATCTACGGACATGGTGGCTCCCAGAGTTTTTCCGGATTCGGGCAGGCGAAGACAGCCACGATTTCCCCGTGGCTTTTCGAGCGACTACGCCTTACGCGGGCGGGGAGCCCAGACGCCCGCGGCGCAGGAGCAACGCCGCGACCCCTTCACCGGCCGACCGGACACGACCACGATCGGCCCACCGGACACGCGAACATTCCCGGCTGGCTGGCATGCCCCCATCGTCTTCCCCCGCCCATCCCAAGGTCAAGACGTCCACAAGGTGAGACCCCCGCGCCAGCCTCCGCCCGACGATCCGTGCGGCGACCACACGGGACAGGCAACCGGACAACGGAGGTCAGGACCGAAGACCGGAAAGGTGACCACACGGGGTCGGGACCGAACAACGAAAGGCGCCCACCACTGGGGGTCCGGGGGCGGAGCCCTCCGGGCGGGGTGGGGGGGGGGGGGCCCCCCCCAACCCGCGGCGGCGGGCGAGGGGGTGGGGGGTAGGAGCTAGAGCGGCCCCGCGACCCCTGTGGAGTGGGAGG
>NZ_JBHYIQ010000052.1:0-3867 GCF_042739895.1 Amycolatopsis sp. NPDC059021 | reverse complement strand
TTGATTCAGTGGTGTGTGGGCGCGCCTGCTTTTTTGTTTTAAAAGACATAAAACCCACTCCGGCCCCCCTCCGGGGGGGGGGGGGGGGGGCCCCCGCCGGGGGGGGGTCTGGGGGTTGCACCCCCAGAAACACGGCGAGCGAGGCATGTCGACGCTTTCCGTCGACACACCTCGCCCACTCGCGAGCGGTGGCGGTGGGATTTGAACCCACGGACGGGGTTAACCGTCACACGATTTCGAGTCGTGCTCCTTCGGCCGCTCGGACACGCCACCGCGGAGAACAATACCGGACGGCGTTCGCGTGCTGTGCGGGGCCCGGCCGAGACGGCTCAGGTGTCGGGGCGGCGGTCCGCGAAGAAGCCCTCGAGCAGGCCCGCGCACTCGGGTTCGAGCACGCCGCCGTACACCTCGAGGCGGTGGTTGAGGCGCCGGTCACGCACGACGTCCCACAGGGAGCAGACGGCCCCGGTCTTGGGTTCCCACGCGCCGAACACCAGCCGGGACACCCGGGCCAGGACGAGGGCGCCGGCGCACATCGTGCAGGGTTCGACGGTGACGGCGAGGGTGCAGCCTTCGAGGCGCCAGCCGTCGCCGAATCGTTTGGCCGCGGCACGCAGCGCGAGGACCTCGGCGTGTGCGGTGGGGTCGCCCAGCTCGACGCGGGCGTTGCGGGCGGCGGCCAGCGGGGCGCCGTCCGGGGCGAACACGACCGCGCCGATCGGCACGTCCGCCCCCGGGCCGCGCGCTGCTTCGAGCGCGGCCTGTACGGCTTCGGTGTCGGTCGGGCGTCTCAGAGCTCGTCCAGCAGTCTCGCGAACTCGTCGGCGAACCCGCAGCGCTGCGCGATCATCTGCAATTGCTCGTCAGGGTAGAGATCCACCTCACCGACGATGACCTCGAGTTCGACTCCTGGCAACCCGAGATCGGCGAGAATCTCCAGATCCCCCTCCGGCCAGACGGCGTCGTCGTCCTCGTCGGGGGGATCGACCCGCAGGACGTCGAGGACGTCCGCGGCGATGTCGTAGTCGAGCGCGGCGGCGGCGTCGGACAGCAGTAGCGACGGCCCCCTCGGGCTCGGCCGGACGATCACGAAGAACTCGTCGTCGACCGCGAGCAGCCCGAACGCCGCCCCGGTCGACCGGAGTTTGCCCAGCTCGGTGATCGCCGCGTCGAGTTCCGCCAGCGCCCCCTGGTCGAGGGCACTGCAGCGCCATCGACCGTCCTCCCTCACCACCGCCACGGCAAAGCCCGTGACCGGCTCTTGCACCGCCATGGCCACACCGTATTCCGCCCGTCCCCTCGGCGCACGCACGGTGCGGCCGAAGCGCCGTTGGTGCCACTATCGAGCCATGACAGGACCCACTGACCTGCCCACTTTGCCCGGTGGATCGTTCGCCGGTTTGATCGACGAGGCACGCGCGATCCAGCAGGAAACCGTCGAACTTCGCCGGACGGTGCACCGCCACCCCGAGGTGGGGCTGCGGCTGCCGCGCACGCAGTCGGCGATCAAGGACGCGCTGGCCGGGCTGCCGCTGGAGATCACCGAAGGCAGGTCGACGTCGTCGCTGACGGCGGTGCTGCGCGGAGCCAAGCCCGGCCCGGCGGTGCTGCTGCGGGGCGACATGGACGCGTTGCCGCTGCACGAGGACACCGGGCTCGACTTCGCGTCCGAAGTCGAGGACGTGATGCACGCGTGCGGACACGACACCCACGTCGCGATGCTCGCGTCGGCGGCGAAGCTGCTGTCGCGCCGGGTCGAGCGGCTCGCCGGGTCGGTCGTGTTCATGTTCCAGCCCGGCGAGGAGGGCGAGCACGGCGCGCGGCACATGATCCACGAGGGCGTGCTCGACGCGGCAGGCGAGCGGGTCGGGAAGGCGTTCGGCCTGCACATCGCCGGGCGGGCGCGCAGCGGTGTCATCCAGGTCAAGCCGGGGCCGGTCATGGCCTCGGCCGACAAGTTCGACGTCCTGGTCACCGGGAAGGGCGGGCACGGATCGGAGCCCGACAGCGCGCTGGACCCGGTCCCGGCCGCCGCGGCGATGGTCGGTGCGCTGCAGACGATGGTCACCCGGCGGGTGAGCGTGTTCGAACCGGCGGTGGTCACCGTCGGCCGGATCACCGCGGGCACGACGTCGAACATCATCCCGGAGACCGCCGAGTTGGAGGGCACGATCCGGACGTTGTCCGAGCGCACCCGCGCGTTCGTGCGCGAGGAGCTGCCGAAGGTGTGCGAGGCGGTCGGTGCCGCGCACGGCTGCCGGGTGTCGGTGGACATCACGCCGGGCTACCCGGTCAGCGTGAACGACGAGGACGTGGCCGCCGACGTGGCGAACATCGCCACCGAGCTGCTCGGACCGTCCAATGTGGAGATCCTGAGCGCACCGGTGATGAAGGCGGAAGACTTCTCCTACGTGCTGCAGCGCGTCCCCGGCGCGTTCGCCTTCCTCGGCGGGTGTCCACAGGGGACGGACCCGGCGGAGGCCGAGGACAACCACTCCAGCCGGGTGCACTTCGACGAGGACGCGATGGTGCACGGGGTCGCGCTGCACACCGCGTTCGCCTTGGCGGCATTGAAGGGCTCGTAAGCGTTCCGTACAGCTGCGGGCCGGAACACAGTGAGCAGTCGGCCATCCCGGTGACGATGGTGGTCCAGACCTTGACAGCGCTTCCAGTGGTCTAGTCCACTGGAGTGGCCAGGGGTACTCAGGAGGCCCTGATGCGCCAAAAGGTCTACGCCACCGTCGTCGTACTGATCGCCGCGCTGTGCGGGTTCGCCGCGCCCGCCGCGGCCACACCCGCCAAGCTGCCCACGCACGCACTCGTCGGATACCTGCACGCGAGCTTCGCCAACGGGTCGGGCTACACGCGCATCGCCGATGTCCCGGCCGACTGGACCATCATCGACCTCGCCTTCGCCGAGCCGACGTCGGTCACCTCGGGGCAGCTGCGCTTCAACCGCTGCCCGGCCTCGGAATGTGCCAACGTCGAGTCCGATGTGGACTTCGCGGCCGGGATCAAAGCGCAGCAGGCCAAGGGAAAGAAGGTGCTGATCTCGGTCGGCGGCCAGAACGGGCAGGTCCAGCTGACCTCGACGGCCGCGCGCGACGCCTTCGTCGCGTCGGCGAGTGCCATCATCGACAAATGGGGCCTCGATGGCATCGACATCGACTTCGAGGGGCATTCACTGTCGCTGAACTCGGGCGACACCGACTTCAAGAACCCGAAGACGCCGTCGATCGTGAACCTCATCTCGGCACTGAAGACGTTGAAAGCCCGCTACGGCGAGAACTTCGTGCTCACGATGGCCCCGGAGACGTTCTTCGTCCAGCTGGGCTACCAGTTCTACGGCCCGGGTAGCGGCTCGGATCCCCGCGCCGGAGCGTACCTACCGGTGATCCACGCGCTGCGGGACTCGCTGACACTGCTGCACGTCCAGGACTACAACTCCGGGCCGATCATGGGCCTGGACGACCAGTGGCACTTCATCGGCAACGCGGACTTCCACACGTCGATGACCGACATGCTGCTCACCGGCTTCCCGGTGGCCCGTAACAAGGCCAACGTGTTCCCGGCGCTGCGGCCGGACCAGGTCGCGATCGGCCTGCCGGCGGCATCGTATGCGGGCAACGGCTACACGGCGCCCGCCGAGGTCCGTTCGTCGCTCGACTGCCTGACGAAGGGCTCGGGCTGCGGCGCATACAAGCCGCACGGCGTCTTCCCGGCGCTGCGCGGGCTGATGACCTGGTCGATCAACTGGGACAGGTTCAACGGCTGGGAGTTCGCGAAGAACTTCACCGGCTACTTCGGCTGAGCCTGGCCTCCCGCGGTCCGTGGGGGCCTCCTTGAGGGACCCAGAGTCACTCGGGC
>NZ_JBHYIQ010000051.1:56860-68726 GCF_042739895.1 Amycolatopsis sp. NPDC059021 | reverse complement strand
CCTTACGGGCGTCTGACGCCCGTAAGGTGGCCTTAACGGCATTTCCCCGGGGATCCCGACCGCTGGCTTTTTGCGCCGCCGCTCCCAACCGCAGGTATTGCGCCGCCGCTCCCGACCGCAGGTGTCGCGCCGCCGCTGCCGACCACCGGCTTTTCGCGCCGCCGCTCCCGACCGCAGGTGTCGCGCCGCCGCTCTCGACCACCGGCTTTTTGTGCCGTCGCTCTCGACCGCGGGTTTGTCGGACCCCTCGCGTAGGCTTTTTGGTAGGGGCGCTCAGAGCGTCATGAATCTTCCGTTCATTCCTTCAGCGGTCCGTGGACTTTCGGCGGCGGGTCGTGGGCTCATGCGCCCCAATGAGGTTTTCTCAGTAGCGGTCGGTCGCGTTCGAAACGGGCGACGGCTGGTGCGGGCTTTCGCGCTGGTCAGCGACGTCGCGAATGGTCCATTGGGGACGTTCAACGCCGTCGATCTCCCCTTCGCGACAGTCCGGCGCCGGGTCGCATGTCCCGAACGCTCCGTTCGGGACGTTCACCGTCCCCAACGCGTCGTTCGCGACACTCCTCGAGCCGCCCGGCTTACAAGCCCGCGATCCGAGGGACGCCCGCCGCCCGCCGCCCGCCGCCCCGCACGTCCTGAACGCGCCGTTCGGGACGTGTGGTGCCGGGGCGCCGTGTCCTGAAGGGGCCATTGGGGACGTTGAACGTCTTGTAGGGGCCCTTGGGGACATCGACGGGGCCCGGCGCGCGGCGGGCATGTCCCGAACGCGCCGTTGGGGACGTTCACCGCCCCCAACGGAGCTTTCGCGACACCGGCACCACCAGACCTCCAGCCCTCACCGAGAAAACCCCCAATGGGGGCGTTTGGGGCCCGGAGTCGAGCGGGGGTCAGCGGCCGGTGATGAGGTGAGTGGCGAGGTCGGGGCTGAAGGTGCCGGCCGGAATTCCCTTGCCGATACCGCAGTCGCCGTCGGAGTCGCCGGGGACCTTGACCCACAGCAGCAGGTCCGCGCCGCCGCCGATCTGAGCCGGGGTCCCGAGTTTGCGGCCCGCCGGGTTACACCAGTCGCCGTTGTAGCCGTTGCCGTTGCGGCTTGTGTCCACTGTGAACTGTCGCGTGTAGCCGAACTTAGCCGACAACGCCGAGTTCACCGCGCGGCCGTACGACACGGAATCCGCCGTGGTGTGGAAGTTCGAGACGTTCAAAGCGAATCCCCTCACGGAGCGCACGCCGACGGAGTCCAAGCGCGCGGCCATCGTGTCGGCCGGGATCCACGAGGAGTTCCCACCGTCCACATAGGTCCAAGTGTTCGGCGCGTGGGCGGCCAGTGACGCGGCCGCGTAGCGCAGCAGGTCGAGACGCACTGGCCGATCGGCCGACGGCAGGCAGTCGACCTGCGCGAGCGCGTCCGGTTCGAGGATCACCACGGCGGGTTTGCCGCCGATGCCCGCGGCGAAGGCGTCGATCCACGCGCGGTACGCCTCGGGGCTGCCCGCGCCGCCGCTGGAGTGACCCTTGCAGTCGCGGCCGGGGACGTTGTACGCCACCAGCACCGGGAGTTTGTCCGCGACGTCGGCCGCGTAGGTGTAGGCGTCGACGCTCTTGCGGACGTCGCCGCTCCAGTTGCCGAACCACCGGGCGCCCGGCCGCGAAGCGATCGACGTCTTGATCGACGCGGCGCGCGGGTCGCCCGCGTGATCGCGCACCCAGACGGCCGGGTTCGAGTCCGGGTCGACGTAGAACCCGTTCGTTTTCTCCAGCGGGTTGCCATCGGCGGCCTGCGCCGGGCCGGCGAGCCCCGCGAACACGGTGACGGCGGCCGCGACACCGGCGGCCAGGCGAGTGAGACGACGCATCCAAGACTCCCCAGGTCGGCTGAATATCCGATTGGCAGCCTTCTGCCACGCCGTACAGAATGCGTACAAAAGCCCCGTAAGCTGGACGGGAAGGGGGACGCATGCAGCCTTACCAGTACCAGCCGTCGCCGCAGTTCATCCCGCTGCCGGCGCTGTTCGCGAGCCGCGTCCGCTGGGGCTCGATCCTCGCCGGGACGTCGCTGATCGTCGGCGCGCTGCTGTTCCTCGGCATCTCGGCGTTCTTCAACAACATCGTGAACCACAGCGCCTTCCCCCTCGGCCCGCTCGGCACGGTGGCGCAACTGCTGCCGCCGCTGTGCGTAATCGCGACCGCCATCGTGGTCCTGACCTGCCGACGCGCCCTTCGCGGCGACTACCTCGTCGTGTCCGTCGCGCGCACCACCCGCAACGTCCTGATCGTGTGTTACGGCTGCACGATCCTGTTCGCGTTCCTCGCCTTCGTGGTCATCGCGCTGCTTCACGCCTTCGGCGGCCTTCGCACGCCCATCACCTCGGACATGATCGTCACGTTCGGCTACCTCGCGCTCGGCTCGATGGGCTTCGCGGTCGGACATTTCTACGTACGCCCCTCACAGCGAACACTCCAGAAGTTCGCGGACAGGCCCGTCTGGTGACCGAACTCGCCGCCGCACTCGAACCGGTGCTCCACGATCTGCGGACCTGCCGCGTCCAGCCGGAGGTCCGGGAGTATGCGAGCCCGCACCCCTGGCAGGAGGGCGTCTGGCTGCTGGATCCCGACGGCTTGGGCCAGGTGGTCGCCGTGGTGCGCGGGCAGAGTCACGCCGAGCAGATCGTCGAGCTGGCCGGTCACGTCCAGGAGTGGGCGGTGGAGGCGCTGTGGCGAGCGGGCGAGTCCGCCACCTGGCCGGAGTGCCCCGCGCATCCGAACTCGCACCCGCTGGACCCGCGCGTCAGCGATGGCCAGGCAGTCTGGACGTGCCCGCGCGGCGGCGATCCGACAGTCCCTATTGGACAGTTCCCGACGGTATCCGCTGGCTGACGATGACGTCGCGTGGGCGCTTCACCGCACCCGAGCGACGAACCCGGCCCAGGCGGACGGCGACACCGTGAGGTGACCAGCCTCCGGGCTCTTGGAATCCCGCACTGCCACCGATGGCGTCACAAACGCGACCTCGACGCATTCGGCGTTGTTGCCGCCGGTGCTGTAGCTGCTCTTGAGCCAGGCGATCTCAACGCAAGCGCTGCCGTCGCCGCTGCCACTATGGCTGCTCTTGAACCACTGCGCGCCGAAGAGGTCCACAGTGGACATAACAGCCTCCGCTCAGAGCCGCTTGATGAACGCGATCGAGTCGTCCTCGTCGAGCGCCCGATCCGCGAAATCCTGGAACGCCATCTTAGCAGCGGAGACATCGACCTCCTTCTCGATGTGAACCGAGCCCAGGACGTGCTCGACGTAGGCGACATCGGGCTCCTCAGGGTCCTCGAACCCCGCCAGGATGAGATTGCCGAACTGGCCGTCGTAAGCACCGACGGACTCCGGAACGATCTGGAGCCGCACGTTCGGCAGCTCGGCGCACTCGATCAGGCGAGCAAGCTGCTCACGACGCGCGTCCGAGTCGAGGATCGGCCGCCTAAGGGCGTACTCGTCGATGATCGCGTTGTACTCCAACAACGGCTCCTTGGTGAGCCGCCACTGGCGCCGCAGCCGCACGGCGACCTGGTTCTCCAGCCGCTTCCCCTTCGGAGAGCGCCGATGGGAAGCGAAGACCTCGCGCATGTACGCCTCGGTCTGGAGCAGCCCGGGGATGTAGCCGTACTGGAACTCGCGGACCCGGCTCGCCTCGGCCTCGATGGGCAGGAAGCCCCGGTTGCCCACGCCGTAGTGGAACCACCAGCCCTTCTCCTTGCCCCGGTCGTACAGCGCGATGTACTCGTCCCACTCGGAGACGATTACGCAGTATCGGTCGAGTAAAGCGCGGAATTCGTGGTACGAGGGGAGGAATCCCAGCTCGATCCGCGACATTTTGCTGATACTGAAGCGCAGCGGCGCTCCCGCCTCGCCCTGGTTCATGCCGAGACGTTCCCGCATTCGTCGCAGCATCCGGCCGAGCTGGCGTGCGGGCAGATTCGGTTCACTCACTATACGTCACCCCTGGAGACCACATGATCACAAATAGTAAGCCGCGATTCCAGGAGTGAGAATCGCACACGCGGGATTCCGCGGGGTTGACAATGGAGAAAACAGCCCTCCACCCATGTATTTGCTGCTGACGCCACACTTCCTTCCGCAGTAAATCACGCATCCGAGTGAACCAGTGATCCCATCCTAGCTTGCAAAGAAACCTTTGCACAAGTTTCTTTGCACGTCTACGCTGGACGACATGACCAGCGCACCACCGCCGGAAGAGGTCGACCCCGCCACGCTCAAGGCCGTCGCACACCCGCTGCGTAGGCGGATCCTCGGCGTCCTGTCGAGTGGGCCCGCGACGGCGACGAAGCTCGCGAAGGCGTTGGGAGAGAACACCGGCGCGACGAGCTATCACCTGCGAGAACTGGCCCGATTCGGCTTCGTCGAGGAGGCGCCCGAACTCGCGCACGGTAAGGAGCGCTGGTGGCGCAGGCGGCCGCGGGACATCCGCTGGCCACGTCACAGCGAGCAGGACGCCGAGACCCGGGTGCTCTTCGAGGACATGCAGCGTCAGTCGTTCGAAGAAGACTTGGCGAAACTCAACGACTTCCAGCGAAACCGGGACTCACTGCCCGATGGCTGGTCGGACGCACTGCTGTTCTCGCGCGGCTCCAGCTGGCTCACCAGCGAAGAACTCCAGCAGTTCTGGGACGAGTACATGGAACTCCTCCGGCGCTACTGGCGCACGGAGGACGATCGCGCCCCGGGCTCACGCCGGGTCCTTGTGCGCTGGTTCGCCTTCCCGGAAGCGGGAGACGACTCCACGGAGTGATAAACAAATATGGGGGAATATCCATGCGAAGAATCGCTTTACTGGCGACAATAATCGTCGCGTTCAGCGCACTCGCACCATCGGCGGGCGCGGCGGAATTCACCACTACCGACGTGACGTTCCAGAATGGCGGCGTCACGCTGCACGGCACTGTGGTCGCACCGCCGGGACGTCGCGGTCTGCCCGGCATCGTCATGGTCCACGGCTCGGGCGCGGGGCCCAGACAGGATCACCGCGTCGAAGCGGAGGCGTTCGCGCGCGGCGGCGTCGCCACGCTGATCTACGACAAGCGCACCGAGGGCTATTCGACATTCACGCGCTCGTATTCGACGCTCGCCGACGACGCGCTTGCGGCGGTGCAGGCGCTGCGAGCGCGTCCCGAAGTCGATCCGGCGCGAGTCGGGGTGTGGGGGTTGAGCGAAGGTGGCTGGGTGGCGCCGCTCGCGGCGTCGCGATCAGCTGACGTCGCCTTCGTCGTGACTGTCGGGGCCAACGGTGTGCAGCCCGCCCGGCAACAGGCCTGGGCCGTCGAGAACCAGTTGCGCCACCTGGGTTTCTCGGGCTCGCTGGTGAAAATGGCATCGTCGACCATGATGCGTCAACTCGTGGGCGGCGGCGTGTTCCCCGAAGCCCGCTACGACCCGATCCCGGTGCTGGCACGGTTGAAGCAGCCGGTGCTCGGCCTGTGGGGCGCGCACGACGTGCTGACGCCGCCGGCCGAAGCGCTGAGGATCTTCCAGGAAACGTTGTCGCACAACGGAAATCAGCACTACACCCTGCGCGTCTTCCCGGACGGCCAGCACCAGCTGCGCAGGACGACCGATGGCTTCGACAAACTCGACGGCTACTCGCCGGGCTATCTGGAGCTGGTGAGTTCCTGGGTCAACGGCCTCGCGTCCGGGCCGCCCGCGGCGAGCGCCGACGCCCCACCCGCCCAAGACCGGCAAAGCGTCGAACTCACACCGTTGCGCTGGTACGAGACGACGTGGCTCCAGCTCGCGGTGGTGCTGCTCCTGCTGATCGCCTTCGCGGCTTATCCCGTCGGAGCGCTCTTCCGGCGCGCGCGTCCGGGTTCCCCGTCCGCGCGCTGGCTCTCGACCACCGGTTTGCTTGCCACACTGGGGTTTTTCGCGGTCAACGTGCTGATCCAGCTGAGCCAGGGCAAGGCACTCGGGCCCGCGGTGCTCGGACGTCCGCTGCCGTGGCTGGCGCTCCAGCTGCTTGCGGTGGCCGTGGTGATCTCGACCGCCGGAACCGCGATCGCGTGGTGGCGGCACCGGACGCCGCGGCTCGGCCTGCTGCTCGCGGGCGGCGTCATCTTCATCCCGTGGGCGATCTACTGGGGCCTGCTCGTCCCGTGACCCGGCGCCGCGGGTAAGTCCGTGAATGCCACATCGAGGGACTCTGAGTCCCTCGATGTGGCATTCACGGACCTGATGATCGGCCGAGAGCCCAGGGATCAGCGAGCGTGGTTGGCGGCGTTGAGCGCGCTGGCGACGTCACCGACTTCGAGGACCCGGATCCCCGGCGGCAGCTTGCCGGAGTCGGGCGGCACCAACGCATGCGTGAAACCGAGCCGCGCGGCTTCGGCGAGGCGGCGACCGACGTTCGGGACGCGCCGCACTTCCCCGGCCAGCCCGACCTCGCCCACCGAGACCAGCCGGGGCGAAAGCGCCACATCGCCGACCGACGAGGAGAGCGCGAGCACCAGCGACAGGTCGATCGCGGGCTCGGTGATCTTCATGCCGCCGACCGTCGCGACGTAGACGTCCTTGTCGCCCATTTTGAGCCCGCCGCGCTTCTCCAGCACCGCGAGCACCATCGCGACGCGTGCCGAATCCAGCCCGCTCACCGCACGCCGAGGCTGTGGCATGGACGACTGCGAGACCAGCGCCTGCACCTCGCCGAGCAGCGGCCGCTTGCCCTCGACCGTCACCGTGATCGCCGTCCCCGGTACCGGCTCGGCGGTGTGACTCATGAACAGGCCGGACGGATCGGGCACGCCGACGATGCCGTCCTCCTGCAGCTCGAAACAGCCGATCTCGTCCGCCGCGCCGAACCGGTTCTTGATCCCGCGGACCAGCCGCAGCGTCGAATGCTTGTCGCCCTCGAACTGCAGCACCACGTCCACCAGGTGCTCCAGCACCCGCGGCCCGGCGACCGACCCGTCCTTTGTGACATGGCCCACGAGCACGACCGGCAGCCCGCGCTCCTTCGCCAGAGCCACCAGCCCCGACGTCACCGCGCGCACCTGCGTCACCCCACCGGGGGAACCTTCGACCTGAGGCGAAGCCATGGTCTGGACCGAATCGACGATCAGCACGCCCGGCTTGACCGCGTCGACGTGCCCGAGGATCGCGGCCAGATCGCTCTCCGCGGCCAGGAACATGTCCTGGTGGACATTTCCGGTGCGCTCGGCACGCAGCCGGACCTGCCCGGCGGACTCCTCACCCGTCACATACAGCGCACGATCGACGGTGACCGCCCATTGATAGGCCACCTCGAGCAGCAATGTCGACTTACCGACACCCGGCTCGCCCGCCAGCAGCACCACGGCACCCGGTACGAGCCCGCCGCCGAGCACCCTGTCCAGCTCGGACACGCCCGTCGGCCGGGCGCGGGCCTGCTCGACGTCGACCTCGGCGATCGGCCGCGCGGGCGCGCTCGGCGCACCGGCCGCGACCCTGGCGATCGCCGGGCGCGAAGAACCCCGCTCCTCGAGGGTGCCCCAGGCGTGACATTCCGGACAGCGGCCCAGCCATTTGGCCGCCTCGTACCCGCATTCGGCGCAGCGGTACGCGACGCCGCCCTTCTTCACCACCCGCGCAGGCTAACGGCAGGCACCGACAGAATCAGTGACCTTCGGCCTTCGCCTCGCCGCCGCGAACGTGCGCGGGGGCGGCGACCGGCAGCTCGATGGTGATCGGGCCGGCGTTCTGGAACACGAACGTCACCTTGATCGTCTGGCCCGGCCACAGCGGGTTCTTGAGCCCCGGCAGCACCACGGTCCCGGAACCGACGACGTCGCCACCGGCGGTGCTGCTCGGCGCGGCGCTGGAAGAGGGAGAGCTGCTCGACGAAGACGAGGACGACGGGGCTCCGCTCGACGTCGGCGCGCTGGACGCCGAGGAGGACGGGAGCTTCTCGGTGGTCGACTCGACCGCGTCATGGGCGCCGATGACCAGGGCATGCCCGGCCACGACCGCCTTCGAGCCGCCGAGCTGGGCGGTGCCGGAGGCGGCGTCCGAGGTGACCGACACCAGCGCGTCGTCCTGCTTGCCCTGGTTCACGATCGTCAGGGTCAGCGGGGCCGAGGCCCCGGCCTGGTAGGCCGCGCCCTGCGCCGGATACTGCACCGCGGCGTTGCGCAGCGACAGCGTCTTCACCTGCGCGAGGGTGCCGTTGACCGCGGGCTCCTGCGTGTCGGTCTGGGTGATCTGACCGGCACCGCAACCGGCGAGCACCAACGCGGCGCCGAGCGCCAGCACGCCCGCGCCGAACACGCGTCGATTCTGCAGCCTCACGTCCGCGGTCCTTCCCTTTCGCCGACTCGTCACCGCGAAGACTAGCCGGGCGCATTCGCGCGCGCGGAACCCCCTCCGCGTTGCGGCACACCGGCATCCAAGATCAACCGTCCACAAAGGAATTCGGGACTATTGCGAAAAGCTTTCGCTCATCACCTGCGTGAGCATGGGGCTCGAAGGTTTGTCAACCCCCGCTCAGGCCGCTGACCTGCGAGGACTGGTCCGGGCCGCTAGGTGGGCGTCAACAGCACGTGCTAGGATGGAGTCAGCGAAAGGGGCAGAGGACACATGGTTTTCAAGGTCGGAGAGACCGTCGTCTACCCGCACCACGGTGCCGCACTCATCGAAGCCATCGAGACCCGCGTGATCAAGGGCGAGGAGAAGAAGTACCTCGTCCTCAAGGTCGCACAAGGGGATCTTACGGTTCGCGTGCCCGCAGACAACGCCGAGATCGTCGGCGTGCGCGATGTCGTCGGGCAAGAAGGACTGGACAGGGTTTTCGACGTACTGCGTGCTCCCCACACCGAGGAGCCCACCAACTGGTCTCGTCGGTACAAGGCCAACCTCGAGAAACTCGCCTCCGGCGATGTGAACAAGGTGGCCGAAGTGGTGCGAGACCTCTGGCGGCGAGAGAAGGACCGCGGACTTTCAGCCGGCGAGAAACGCATGCTGGCCAAAGCGCGGCAAATTCTGGTCAGCGAGCTCGCGCTCGCAGAGGGCACCGATGAGGGCAAGGCTGAAGTCCTCCTCGACGAAGTCCTGGAAACCGCGACGGTCTGACCCACGGCAGCCCGGAGGAGGCGCCGGGCGGCCACCTCTACGATCGCGATCTGATGAACTCTGTCGCGTTCGTAACCGTCGCACACCATGCGGCCGACGCCGAGCTCGCGCTCACGCCGGTCCACGGTGAAGTTCTACTCACGCATACCGTTCGGGGGCTGCTCGACACGCCGGACCTAGGTCCGGTGGTCGTCGCGGCCCCCGCTCGGTTTGCGCGCGCGTTCGGCGATGCCGTCAGCGGGCTTTCCCCGCGTTGCCGGGTGGTGCCCGATGCTTCGGCTCGCCATGCCTTCGCGGCCATCGAGCCCGAACTCTCCGCTGACACCAGCATCCTGGTGCACGACGCCCTGCGCGCCTTCACTCCTGCGGAAACATTCCGTGACGTGATCGCCACTGTCCGCGCGGGCGCGTCCGTCGTCGTCCCGGTGCTGCCTATGGCCGACACCGTGAAGGTCACCGACGAGGCGAAGCTGATCACCCGCACCGAGGACCGCACGCACCTGCGCACCGCGCAGACCCCGCTCGGCTTCACGCTCGACGCGTTCCGCGCCGCGTGCGCCGAGGGTGAACCCGGCCTCACCGCCGCGATCCGCGCCGGGGCCGTCACCATCGACGGCCACCCCGACGCGATGCGCGTCGCGAGCCCCTTCGAACTGACCCTCGCCGAGGCCATCGCGGCCATGGCCGACACCGAGGAGACCCTGTGAGGATCGGCAACGGCGTCGACGTCCACCCGATCGAACCCGGCCGGGACTGCTGGATCGCCGGACTCCTGTGGCCGGGCGTCGACGGCTGCGCCGGACACTCCGACGGCGATGTCGCCTCCCACGCGCTGTGCGACGCCTTGCTCTCGGCGGCCGGGCTCGGCGATCTCGGGGCCGTGTTCGGCACCGGTGATCCACGGATGAACGGGGCGCACGGGGCCGAGATGCTGGCCGAGGTCCGCGAGCTGATCGAGGCGCGGGGCTGGCGGGTTGAGAACGCGACCGTGCAGATCGTGGGCAACGCGCCACGGGTCGGGAAGCGCCGCGAAGAGGCGCAGCGCGTGCTGAGCGAGGCCGTCGGCGGGCCGGTGAGCGTCTCCGGGACGACGTCGGACGGGCTCGGGCTGACCGGGCGCGGCGAGGGCATCGCCGCCTTCGCCACCGCGCTGCTCCTGGCTGCTGAGCCCTCTGCGCCGACGCCGTGAAGGACTCCTTACCGGCACTGAGCGCCGGTAAGGAGTCCTTCACGGCCTTGGAGCCCCTACGGGTGCTAAGTCCGGCCGTTGCGGCTATTACTCGCGTTATAAATTGTTTCCGCGTTTTTCGCGGCTCTTTGTCCCTGGGTTCCGCAAAGGTATTTTGAGGGCCGGGTGGCGACGTTTCCGGGTGCGTTTCCTTACCCGGAAACACTTCTTCGCCTCATTCACTGGGAGACAGAACTGTGAAACTTCGCTGGAAGCCGAGAAAGCTCGCGCACGGCCTCGCCGTGAGTTCGGTGCTCACCGCCGTCACCGCCGCCGTCGTGCTGGCAACGGGGAACTCGAGCCAAGCCGCGCCGGTGTCGCTCACACTGGACTACTCGTGCCCGTTCCCGTTGATCTCCGATCCACTCACCCTGACCGTGAAGATCGACAGCGTTTTCCCGGACAACGCGGTGGCGGGCGAACGCGGTCCCGCGATCGGGTTCGACGTGGATGTGACCGTCCCCGAAGAAGGCACCTCGGCGCTGGCGCTGATCGGCGCGACCACGGTGGAGGGCTCCGCGAAGGCGGCGGCCGCGCTGAAGTACCCGGTCGACAAAACGCTGAACCTGCAGCTCCCGCTGACGATCGCGAAGACACCGGTGCCGCCGTCCGGCGCCTTTCACGTCAAGACTTCGGGCCAGGCGCCGGCGATCACGCTGCCCAGCCCCGGCACCGCGTCGGTGACCGTCGGGAACTTCACGACCACGCTGACGCCGAAGCGGGCCGACGGTTCCGAGACCGACCTGCACTCGTTCACCTCGGACTGCACGCTGAAGCCCGGCCAGAACACCCAGCTGGGGTCGTTCGAGATCAAACCGTCCGGCGGCGGTACCACCAGCCCGACGACGCCGACCACCTCGACGACTCCGACGACGCCCACTACTCCGACGTCGCCCACCAGCACCACGACGCCCACGACGTCGACCACACCGACAACCCCCACCACCTCCACGACCCCGACGACGCCCACCACGCCGACGTCGCCGACCAGCACCACCCCCACCACGTCGACCACACCGACGTCTCCCACCACGTCGACGACACCCACCACGCCCACGACGTCCACCACACCCACAACGCCGACCACCTCGACGACGGCGACCACACCGACAACACCGACGACTTCCACCACGCCCACCACTCCGACGACGAGCACGACGGCACCCACCACGCCGACCAAGCCGACGACGCCGACCAGTCCGACGACCGCCACGTCCGCGCCGACGCCCACCGGCACGCCGCCGACCTCGCCGACCTCGGCCACCTCCCCGACGTCGACGAGCACTGTCCCGTCGACGAGCGCGACCGAGCCGCCGAGCAGTAGCGCCTCGACGTCCTCGGACGCTCCGATCCCGGCGGCCCACACCGGCAGCGGCAGCAACGGCAATCTGGCGTCCACCGGATTCAGCCACGGCTGGCTCCTGTGGACCGGCGCGTTGCTGATCGCGCTCGGCGCCGGTCTGCTCGGCCTGCTGCACACGCGGCGCCGGAGCGCGGGAACGCGATAGTGCGCCGGGTCTCCCGCGCGATGCCCGGCAT